>JBDLTW010000111.1:0-4424 GCA_039805605.1 Pseudomonadota bacterium | reverse complement strand
AATTTAGTCAAGAACAAGTATATCAAGCAGCTAAATTAGCCAATGCATTGGAGTTTATTGAACAATTACCACAAGGATTTAATACTATAATCGGTGAAAATGGTACTCGACTATCTGGAGGACAAAAACAACGTTTAGCTATTGCTCGTGCACTGTTAAAAAATTCACCAATTTTAATCCTTGATGAAGCAACTTCAGCATTAGATAATCAATCAGAAAAATTGGTACAAGAAGCTTTAGATAGACTAATGACTAATCGTACTACTTTGGTAATTGCTCATCGTTTATCGACAATTCAATATGCAGATAAAATAGTTGTAATGCAACAAGGTAAAATTGTTGAAACAGGTCAGCATGATGAACTTCTAGCACAAGATGGAGTTTATGCCAGTCTATACAATATTCAATTTAAATCTTCTTAAAAAATGGCTAACCAATGTTTGGTTAGCCATTACTTCATAGACATAATTATTTTAAAATCGTTCAGTTAATAATGTTACTGCGGGTAACTCTTTACCTTCAAGAAACTCTAATAAGGCGCCACCTGCAGTTGATACATAACTAATTTGATCAAAAATTTGGAACTTATTAATAGCAGCAATCGTATCCCCGCCTCCAGCTAAACTAAATCCTTGAGATTGAGCAATTGCTTGAGCAATAATTTTAGTACCATTGGCGAACTGATCAAATTCAAAAACTCCAACTGGACCATTCCAAATTATAGTTCCTGCCGTTTTTAAAATATTAGCTAACTCATTAGCAAAAACATTCCCTATATCTAAAATCATTTCATTAGTCTGAATATCAATTAAATGCTTAGTGGTAGCTACTGCTTGAGGACTAAATTCAGTTGCCACCACAATGTCGTCAGGAAGTGGTACTGTAGCTCCACGACTTTGCATTTTCTGCATAACTTTTTTAGCTTCACTTACTAAATCAGGTTCAGCTAATGAAGCACCAATTTGCGATCCGTTAGCCAATAGAAAAGTATTTAAAATACCGCCACCAACAATTAACACATCAACTTTATTAGCTAAATTATCTAAAATGGTTAATTTAGTTGATACTTTAGAACCTGCAACCACCGCAACCACTGGTTTATTGGGTGTTGAGACTGCTTTAGTTAAAGATTCCAATTCTTGAGTCATTAGTATTCCAGCACATACCAGCTTAGCATATTTACCAACTGCATTAGTTGATGCCTCAGCACGATGCGCAGTTGCAAATGCATCATAACAAAAAATATCGCACAACTTAGCATATTGTTGTCCTAATTCATCAGAATTTTTTTTCTCTCCTTTATTGCATCGTACATTTTCTAACATAACAATATTAGATAGTGAAAAATCAACTTCATCTTTTTGCCAATTATTTATCACTGGCACATGGCAACCTAATAACTGAGATAAAGCCATTGCAACTGGTGCTACTTGATCTTCAGGATTGATTTCACCTTCTGTTGGACGTCCTAAATGTGTCATTACAATTACTCTAGCACCATTATCTAAAGCATATTTTATTGTCAATAACCCAGCTTTAATCCGAGTATCATCAGTAATTTTACCATCTTGTAATGGAACATTCATGTCAGTACGAATTAACACAATTTTATCAGTTAATTCTAATTCCGTAATTTTATTAAACTGCATAATAACTCCTTTAAAAAATTTAGATAATCAAGCTTAACTACCTATTTATTGATTTAACTCAAGCATTCGGCATAAGCCCAACAGTAATAAATCGGGTACAATATCATCAAATATATTAGTTGTGTTCAATAAATTAGCAAACCCACCAGTTCCAATAACAACTAAATCATTACGATCTATTGTATATTCATTTAATACCTGATTGATTAACTCCTTAACTGCACCAATTTGACTATAATATAAACCAGATTGAATTGCCATTTTAGTATCTTTAGAAATAGGTTTTTTCGGTGCTGAAATACTTACAGTAAATAATTTAGCGGTATTATTTTGTAAGCTTTCCATCATCAAACGAATGCCAGGTAATACTGCCCCCCCAACAAATTCAGCCTGAGGCGTAATATAAATCACTGTAGTTGCCGTCCCAAAATCAAAAATTAACAAATGCTTATTTGGATATTTATACACACCACCAATCGCACCAGCAATTAAATCAGCACCAATTTCACTAGGATTATTTGAAGCAATTTTTATTCCAGTTTTTAGACCTGGTTGTAAAAATAATGGTGTCAGTTGAAAGTATTTAACAAAAGCTGAACCAACACTATAATCTACTGAAGGAACTACTGAAGCTATCGCAACTTGTAAAATTTGCTGAGGGTTAATATTGTTTTCCCTTAATACTTGTAATAAAAATAAAGCAAATTGATCCGAAGAACCAACGTGGCTAGTATTATATCTAAATTGTAAATTTAAATTACTATTTAAATCAAATACTCCACCATGAATTTGAGAATTACCAATGTCAATACATAAATACATATTTTTCCCATCTAATTTAATAATTATTGCAATTGTTCAAGTAATAACTTTAATTGTTTATCATCAACTAAAGTTATATTCAGTTCTAATGCCTTAGTATATTTACTTCCAGAATTAGCTCCATAAATTAAATAATCAGTTTTTATAGAAATACTGCTTTTAATTTTAGCACCAAATTTTTCTAATTGCTCAATAATCTCATCACGACTATAATCAGCAAAAGTTCCTGTAATTACGTAATTTTTACCCGTAATTAGTGGGTGAAATAAATTTTGCCGTTGTTCAGGTAGATAATTAACACCTAATTCAATTAACTGATTAATAATTTGCAAATTTTGCTGATTAGCAAAAAAATTAATAATCGAGTTCGCCATAATATCACCAATATCAGGAATTTGTTTTAATTCTACAAAATTTGCTTTGCTTAAATTTTCTAAATGTCCAAACTGAAAAGCTAGATCTTTGGCGGTTTTCTCCCCAATATGACGAATGCCTAAAGCATAAATAAATTTAGCTAAGGTAACTTGTTTACTTGCCTGAATCGAATTAATTAAATTTTCAGCTTTAGTCTCGGCAAATCGTTCAAGATTAACTAATTGCATAACTGTGAGTCGATATAAATCAGTAACATTATTTACTAAATTAGCTTCAACCAATTGTACAACTATTTTCTCACCTAAACCATCAATATTAAAAGCTCCTTTACTAGCATAATGTATAATTGCTTGAATTCTTTGTGCTTTACATAGCCAACCAGCAGGACAGCGCCAAATTATTTCATCTGCTTCACGAACTAATGAACTATCACAAACAGGACAATTGCTCGGCATTAGAAATGGTTGTAATTCTGTTTCTCGTAAGTCAGGTAAATTTCTCACTATCTCAGGAATTACATCACCAGCCCGCCTAATTATTACAAAATCACCAATCCGCAAATCTTTACGTACCATATCATCATGATTATATAGTGAAATACTACTAACCCTCACACCATCAACAATAACAGGCTTAATTTTAGCCACTGGGGTTAATGCGCCAGTTCGCCCAACCTGAATATGGATTTCACAAATTTGGCTAATAACTTCAATTGATGGGAATTTATAAGCAATTGCAAAACGTGGTGCTCGAGTAATATAACCTAATTTCTGCTGTTCTTTATTAAGATTTAATTTATAAACTACTCCATCAATGCCAAATTCTAAGTTGCTACGGTTGGATAGTAATTCCTCATAATATACGCATAAATCATCAATTCCTGACACTAATTTACACTCTTTAGCTATATTAAAACCATAATTTTTTAGCAATTGCAACTCTTGATAATATGTAGAACATATTGTATCTAGCGTTAACATTGCATAAGCAAAAAAATACAAAGGACGACCAGCGGCTATACTACTATCTAATTGACGAATACTACCAGCCGCCAAATTACGTGGATTAGCATACAGCTCTAATCCACTTTCTATTTGCATCCGATTTAATTTAATAAAATCTTTATTTAGAATTAAAATTTCACCACGAATTTCTAAATATTCTAATTCACAATTAATTAGACGTAATGGTAAATTCCGAATGGTCTTTACATTGTGAGTAACATCTTCACCATAATAACCATCGCCACGAGTAATAGCCTGAGTAAATATACCATTTTTGTAAATCAAACTAATTGCTACTCCATCATATTTGGGTGAGACTACAAATTCAAGTTGTTCTGGTGATTTATTTAAATCTTTAGCTAATCGTGATACAAATTGAAGAAACTCTTGATGACGAATATTTAATTCCTCAGCATTGAGAGTATAAAAAACATTATTCAACGATAACATAGGCGTTTTATGTTGAACTTGCTCAAACTGTTGGAGTAATATTCCACCTACTTTATGAGTAGGGCTATCAGACTGCTTAAATTGCGGATACTCTAGTTCAAGTTCGGCTAGATATTTAAATAAT
>JBDLTW010000110.1:0-5250 GCA_039805605.1 Pseudomonadota bacterium | reverse complement strand
TATCAATAACAGGAAAATTATAACCAATTTTTAGATTAAGATCACCTACACTACTATTTTGTCCCAGTGGTCCAGTTACAGCATTAGGATTAGATGAATTATAATTAGAATAACTAGTCATTAAACTACCATCAAAACGTAACCAAACCCCAACATCAAATAAGCGTTCAAGCGATACCGTCATAAAATTTGTGCCATAATTACTATTTTGACCATAAGAGTCCTTTAAATTACCATAACTCATACCATAACTTAACGACATTTGATTATCAAAGGCTTGAAAAGAGCTATTTTTTATTTCCTCACTCGCATAAACCTTAGTTAAATCCAATAAACAACAACTAATAATTAATATTTTTTTACGCATCTTAAACTTTCTTACAATCATTTTAAATCTTAAATTGACTAATCATTAATCCTTAGTTCGTGAACTAGGAGTAAATTCAATATCCAAAAACTTTAATACCTCATTAAGCTGAGCATTAACTAATAAACCACTGTGAGTTACCGTTTGTGGCATAGAAATATAATTATCAGCATATTCTAACCATGACTGTGGAATTAAACTAGAAACATGATAAATAAACTTACTACTAGGCGTTGCCAACTGTTGTGTTTTACTAGGAAAAATACATTTTTCACCACTGTCTAAGCAATAATTTATTACAACTGCTTGACTTTGATTGGTAAAAATCAAATTTTCAATATATTGAAATTGCTTAATCACTTCATTTTGATGCTGAACCTCTACATTACCATTACTTAAATGTAGAATAATTGGAGCATCACTTGATGGGTGTTTTTTTTGCCATTTTGCAATCAGAAGTTGCATACTTTTAAATGCTGTAGCAAGATTGTTTTCCCCATCAGCTATACTATCAACCCAAACAGGACGAGTCACATCAACGGTAACTAATTCACCATTTATATCTTCTATAGTTTGCTCAACTACCTCTATTCTTTTGGGTTGCTTATAAATTTCATTAAACCAGCCATTATATAATTCAAGCACTTGATTAGTATAACCATATATTGATAAATATAATCTATTTTGGGTAAGTTTGCTACCTAAACGAGCCCCTAAATCACCAATAAGTTGATTAATCTGTTGAGCACAAATTTCACCATAACTAACTTGGTTTGGTGTTTTCGTTTGCATTGCCTGAGATTGATTAAGCATAATAATAATATGACAAGGGTTAGTTATACTAGCCCTTCCACTATGTAAATTAAACTTAGCTTTATCAAACGATACAGGAACTAATAACTTTAACCATACTTCCTCAAATGGTAACAAAATATGATAGTTATTATTACGACAATAAAATTTCAGAATTTTTAATAACTGTTGAATAGTAATCGATAATTGACTTAATTCAGCATAAATCGCACTGGACTCTAGACTAATAAAATCAGCCTGACGAAATAATAAATGTTCACCCAATTTAGCATATTTAATTAATTGAGGTTTTTCTGCCAATGCTAATAATGAGAGATAAATTACCAGCTCAGAAAAGTAATCGGCTTTTAACGATAACTTATTTATTTTTAAAATTCGATGTGGATGCTGATAATTTGGATTACCAGCATTAAACTCATCATATTTATCTTCTATAGCAGCAAAGCACAAAGTATCATAATCGATTAACACCACTTTACCGTGACGAGTAATCATAATATTACTATCATTTAAATTACCATGAGAAATTTGCACACTATGTAACCATTGTACCATTAATAAAAAGTCAGCAGCTAAGCGTTGCATAATTTGACTATTCTGATAATTCAATTGAATATATTTTCCTAAAGTAACTCCATCAACCCATGTCATATAACTTAAGTTAATTACCTGACCATTGATCTGCAATGCTTTTTGCTCTTCACCAAATTTAATCAAATATGGAGATGGTAAATGCTTAGTATATTGAATAACTTCACGTAAATATGCTAAATTAGGCATATTCACAAATGGAACCCGAAAGGCATAGAATTCTGAATTACTCCATTGCACTTCTCCATCAATATCTATTTCAACTTCTTTACCACGCCCACCCTCTAATTTAAATACTGCGTATGAACGTCCGTTAATAGAATAATTCAGTGGTTGAAAACCATTAAATAATTTTCCACGATAAAATAAATTAAAACTTTGCATTGCTTGAGTTATTTCATTTATTAATGCCATATAAAACCTTTACACGATCAAAATTATTCAGTATTATATAATTAATCAGTCTATTGACTTCCTCTACCACCATAAATGGAGATAAATTCGGCGGTTTACTGCTTCTTCGTAGCATTTTGAATGCTCAGCATTCTATCTACCCCACAGAGTATGGCAAGTCCACTGCCACTTTTATATTTAGACTCGCATTTATCTCTGTATTCATTGATGGTTCACACTTTACACATCTAAAACTAACTTGGTTTTTGCGACTATCTGCGTCTAGGTATCCACATGAACATTTTGTGGGATATATTGTGGATTAACTTCAATTAATTCTGTTATGTAATCATATTTGAGCTTATAAGCAAGAACAAAAACGACCAACAGGATCAAGTATATGTCTAACAGACTGTTAAAAAAACAATTTTCCAATATCACCAAGAGCTTTTTTCACAATAAATTCATTTGTCTGGTGCTCTAATTGGCATTATTCGTCAATATAATTGAGCAACACCAAAACAGCTAGGTTAGCTTAAATCCTTATATTCTCCTAAAGATAGAGGTTTTACGGCGTGGTGGATAATTATTTTTCAAATTTTAGATATAATCCTGCCTAGCTATCGGTAAACTCACCAAATGACTAGCAGGTATTTCAGAGATAAATCTCGAAACTGGCGAAGTATATTGAGTTCCCCACATTAAGCGACTACACGCTCGAGTTAAATATAAATGTTCACGAGCTCTAGTTACTGCAACGTACATTAAACGACGCTCCTCTTCTTCACCTGATTTAAGTTGTAGTGCATTTTGATGGGGAAATAAACCATCTTCTAAACCAACAATGAATACTGCCTTAAACTCTAAACCCTTAGAAGCATGCACAGTCATTAAGCGTACAACATTTTCTTCCCCACTATCATGTAAGATATCATTATCCAAAACACTATTGGTTAAAAAATCTAAGATAAATTCCGTACTACTCACTTTAGCAAACTCAGCAACTGCACTAACTAATTGACTTAAATTTTCTAAGCGATTTACACCTTCATTACCTAAAGCCAAATAATGATCCTTTAAACCAGTTTGCTCAATAATATAAACCAATAACTGCGACAATTCTAACTTATCAATTTGAATATGTAAATCTTCAATTAGCTCAGCAAATTTATCTAATTTAGTCCGTACACTACCAGCTAGTTGCTTTATTGATTCAAATAAAGACAATTGTTTAATTTGTGCCATCTGTTGCAGAACCTCTAATGTTTTATTGCCAATCTTACGTGGTGGTACATTAATAATCCGCAACAAAGCATTATCGTCATCTCGATTAATAATTAAGCGCAAATAGGCTAAAATATGTTTAATTTCTTCACGATCAAAAAAACGCAAACCACCATATACCCGATAAGGAATTTTTTCTTTATATAATTCTTGTTCAATTACCCTAGATTGAGCATTAGAACGATATAAAACCGCAATTTGACTATAATCAACACCTTGTTTATTTAATTGTTTAATTTGCTCAATTACAAAACGCGATTCAGCATTTTCATTAAATAATTCCTGCCAATAGATAGGAATTTCATTGGTATTATCCGTCCATAAAGTTTTGCCAATTCGCGTTGTATTATGCGCAATTAAAGCATTAGCTATCGCTAAAATATTATTATTTGAGCGATAATTTTGCTCTAAACGAATTGGATTAGTAGCCCCAAAATCTTGAATAAATTTTTGCATATTATCAACTTGAGCACCACGGAATGAATAAATTGACTGATCATCATCACCAACAGCAAAAATTGAACAATTTTTACTTCGTAATAACTTTAACCATTTATATTGTAGAGCATTCGTATCCTGAAATTCATCAATTAAAATATGGCGAAACTGTTGATGATATTTAGCTAATATAGAAGGATTGTAATTGAGTAATTCAAAACTTCTTAATAATAATTCGGTAAAATCTACCACATTATTTTGTATACATAATTCTTCATAAGCACGATAAATTTTAATATAATTTATATCCTTAATGCGGCTTGTATCCACACTAGTCGACCGAATACAATTTTCTTTATTATGATTAATCCATTGTTGTAAATCACGTGGATTATATTGCTCAGTAGTTAATTGAAGTTTCTCTTTAATAACCATTTTTAACATAGATAATTGTTCATTATTATCAACAACATTAAAATTAACTTTTAATCCCGCCTCTAGTATATTACTGCGTAATATCTTCAAAGCTAAAGAATGAAAGGTTCCAATATACAAATTATACCCAAGTTGATCACCTAAAATATTAGAAATTCTTAGTAACATTTCCTTAGCCGCTTTATTAGTAAAGGTAACCGCTAAAATTTGTCTGGGTAAGATATGTTGTTGATAAATTAACCATGCAATACGCATAGTTAACACCTTGGTCTTACCACTTCCTGCACCAGCTAATACCATTAATGCTGATTGTTCAGAAAGCACTGCCTCAGATTGTTTTGGATTAAGCGAGTTAACTAGATCAGCAAAAGTATCATTGCATGAGGGAAGTTTGGACATGGTTGATTAATTACCTTTTACTAGTGATGATTTAAGCCATTCGAGTACTTGCTGAGCATGATTATCAACATTAACCTTACGCCATTGATGAATAATTTCACCAGAGCTGTTTAATATAAAAGTACTACGTTCAATACCTCTAACTGGCTTACCAAACATAGTTTTATGTTTCATGACTTCAAACAAATTACAAATTACCTCATCTGGATCAGCTAATAACTGATGCTGTAATTGATGTTTGGTTTTAAAATTACAGTGGGTAATATGCTTATCACGAGATACACCCAAAACCTCATATCCTAGTGCCACAAACTCAGGATACAAGCGACTAAAGTCTTGATTTTCTACCGTACAACCGGGGGTATTATCCTTAGGATAAAAAAATAAAACCAATGGTTTATTTAATTCACTTAGTGTAAATTCACCACCTGATGTAATTGTTGTGCTAAAATTCATAATTAATACTCACTAAATTTAATAATATCCCTGAATTTTAACACATTCAGCTATGTAGCTATTCATAATTTTAA
>JBDLTW010000109.1:0-3504 GCA_039805605.1 Pseudomonadota bacterium | reverse complement strand
CCTATTGTGATTAAGGCAAGTGGCTTAGCCGCAGGTAAAGGCGTAATTATTGCTCAAGATAATAATGAAGCCGAAGCAGCTTTAGCCGCTATGTTGTTAGATCAGGTATTTGGTGAATCTGGCAATGAAGTAGTTATTGAAGAATATTTAGTTGGTGTTGAAGCCTCAATTTTATCTTTTACTGATGGTAAAACGATTACCCCATTAATAAGTGCCAAAGATCATAAAAAAATCGGTGAAGGTGAAACAGGTTTAAATACAGGTGGAATGGGAGTAATTGCGCCTAATCCATATGTGACTGCTGATATATATCAAGCATTTATTGATGATATTTTACAACCGACTTTAAACGGTATGCACGCCGAAGGAATGGATTTTGCAGGAATTATATTTTTTGGTTTAATGATTACCGCCAATGGTGTATATTTATTAGAATACAATATGCGCTTAGGTGATCCTGAAACTCAAGCTTTATTACCTTTATTAAAAACTGATTTAGTTACCATTGTTAATGCATGTTTGAATAAAAAATTGGCTACTACCTCTATTCAATGGCATCAAGGTGCTAGTTGTTGTGTTGTTTTGGCTGCCGAAGGTTATCCTGAAAAATATGCTAAAGGTGTAACTATCAAAGGTATTGAAAATTTTACGGCTAATAATTGCTATGTTTTTACTGCTGGTGTAGCAGGTAGTTCTGGTCATTTAGTAACTGCAGGTGGTCGAGTATTAAACATTGTAGCTATAGGCGATGATTTATCACAAGCTCGGCAGTTAGCGTATCAACAATTAAAGCAAATTGAATTCGCAGGTTGTTATTATCGTTGTGATATAGGAGTTATTTCAGCCAATTAATCAAAATACCTTTAAATAACTTAACTAAAATTTAGGCGAATAAGCCAATATAATTAACCAAGATTTAAACAGTCTCAAGATTACTAATTCTTGGTTTAATTTATTGCTTTTGATGTAATAAAATAAAAATAATTATAAAATAATGGAATAATAATGACAAGTAATGAACAACGTGCTCAATTACAAGCACAAATTTGGAAAATTGCTAATGAAGTACGTGGCGCAATTGATGGTTGGGATTTTAAACAATATGTGTTAGGTGCATTGTTTTACCGCTTTGTTAGTGAAAATTTTATCCGCTATATTGAAAATGGTGATAGTAGTGTAAACTACCTAAACTTTGATCAATCCGAAATTGATGCTGATATTATAGATATGTCGGTAAAAGAAAAAGGCTATTTTATTTATCCTAGTCAATTGTTTGCAAATGTTATCGTTAATATTGATGATAATAATAATTTAAATACCGATTTAAAAGATATCTTTACTGCAATTGAAAATTCTGCTAACGGTTACCCTTCTGAGATGGCTATTAAAGGATTATTTGCCGATTTTGATACTACTAGCTCTAGGTTAGGTAATACTGTTAAGGATAAAAATCTACGTTTAGCTGCTGTATTAAAAGGTGTTGCTGGATTAGATTTTGGTAATTTTGAAGAAAACCAAATTGATTTATTTGGTGATGCTTATGAGTTTTTGATTTCTAATTATGCAGCCAATGCAGGTAAATCTGGTGGTGAGTTTTTCACACCGCAAAGCGTATCCAAATTAATTTCATTACTAGCTATTCATAAGCAAAAGACGGTAAATAAAATATATGACCCTGCGGCAGGATCTGGCTCATTGCTATTACAAGCAAAAAAACAATTTGATGCACATATTATTGAAGATGGATTTTGGGGGCAAGAAATCAACCATACCACCTATAATCTAGCTAGAATGAATATGTTTTTGCATAATATTGAATATAATAAGTTTAATATTACGTTAGGTAATACGCTATTAGATCCTCATTTTAAAGATAATAATCAATTTGATGCCATTGTCTCTAATCCACCGTATTCGGTATCTTGGGTTGGTAATGATGATATTAAATTAATAAATGATGAACGGTTTGCTCCTGCTGGTGTTTTAGCACCCAAATCAAAAGCAGATTTTGCCTTTGTGTTACATTGTCTTCATTATCTATCGAGCAAAGGTCGTGCGGCTATTGTTTGTTTTCCGGGTATTTTTTACCGAGGTGGTGCAGAACAAAAGATCCGTAAATATTTAGTTGATAATAACTACATTGAAACGGTTATTTCACTTGCTCCTAATTTATTTTATGGTACTTCAATTTCTGTAAACATACTAATATTATCTAAACATAAATCCGATACAACCATTCAATTTATTGATGCAAGTAGTCTATTTAAAAAAGAAACCAATAACAATATATTAACTGATGAACATATTACGCAAATCATACAACTATTTGATACTAAATCAGATGTTGAACATTTGGCAAAATCAGTAGAATATGATATAATTCAACAAAATGATTATAATTTATCGGTTAGTTCTTACGTTGAAGCTCCTGATACTCGTGAAGTTATTGATATTAGCCAATTAAATAGTGAGTTAAAAACTATTGCTACTAATATTAATAATTTACGCTTATCCATAGGTGAGATTATTAGCCAAATTGAGGGATAATATAGTAGAAGATGGTGTAATAACGTGGTTAAATGAAACATTAGATATTGCACCAAAATATTTATTTTTTTAATAAATAAAAATAAACCAGAATTTAGGTCTATGTGTATTGAATGGGGCTATATTTCGATTTAGAACATAAGGAAAATTAAAGGATAATCTAACATGATTTTAGCCAATAAATTAAATATTACCCATCAAATAGAGTTAGCACGTATCGAAGAAAAAATTAGTAAACAAAAAGCTAAACAATTATTTGACTCTGGTGATATTGCTAAAGTAGAAATAGGAACATTTGCTGGATTAGCTTTTATTCACGAACATCTATTTGCTGATATTTATTATTTTGCTGGGCAAATACGTGATGTAAATATTGCCAAAGGGAATTTTAGATTTGCTCCACTAATGTTTTTAGAACAATCTTTAAAGTATATTGAAGCAATGCCACAAGGTAATTTTGATGAAATAATTGCTAAATATGTGGAAATGAATATAGCTCATCCATTCAGAGAAGGAAATGGTCGCACTACTCGTATTTGGTTAGATTTAATTCTAAAAACTGAAATTAAGCAAGTTGTAGATTGGAATTTAGTGGACAAAGAAGAATATCTATCAGCTATGCAACGTAGTGTAGTAAAAGATTTAGAACTAAAATCCTTACTCCAACCAGCCTTAACCAATAAGATTAATGATAGAAGTATATTTATGCATGGTATTGATGTAAGCTATTACTATGAAGGATATAGTGAGTTTAGGACCGAGGATTTATAGGTCTATTATTTTTTATTTTCAAAATAGGTAATAATACTCATAATAAATAGATAATACTTAAATTATAGGAATATATAAGAAGTGAATATATTAGAAGAAATAAAAAACTGTAAAGTAGAGTGGAAAAAATTGGGAGAGGTTGCTACTTTACAACGTGGTCGTGTAATTTCAAAAGAATATTTGGCT
>JBDLTW010000108.1:0-16585 GCA_039805605.1 Pseudomonadota bacterium | reverse complement strand
AAAAGCACTGGCTAGATGACCAGTGCTCGACCACAATATTTGTCTAATTATTGCCTAATTGATTTAACGGCGTACCATTTTTTAAATTTGCTTCAAGATGTTCTAAAGTAATACCTTTAGTTTCAGGAACAAATAATTTCAAGAATAACATGGAAAATAAACAAAATCCTGCAAAAACAAAGAAAATTGAAGCATTTCCAAATTTATGCATGAATGATAATGCATTTGCCATCACTAATCCTGCAAAACTCCAATTAACCATAGTTGTAATTGTCATCCCAACTTCACGAACTTCTAGGGGGAAAATTTCAGAACAAACCAACCAAATCACTGGACCCCACGAAATCGCAAAA
Organism: Pseudomonadota bacterium; assembly: GCA_039805605.1. GTDB lineage: Bacteria > Pseudomonadota > Gammaproteobacteria > Burkholderiales > UBA11063 > Aquella. The sequence continues at coordinate 16,232 of JBDLTW010000108.1, read as the reverse complement.
CCAAAAATATAGACAACTACAGCAACTAATAGCATAATTTTTAAATCGCTTGGAATTAAACTCGGATCACTAATATTAGCGATTGAAGCAAAAGCAAAACCTGCAATTATCATAGTAATCAACATTATAATTGAACCTAAATACAATAATTTTTTACGCCCCCATTTTTCAACTAAGCGTACAGCAGGAAAAGTAGATAACATATTTACTGTTGGAACGGTCATCATAGCGATAATACCCTTCATACCCGCATAGCCAAAAATAGTTGGAGCATAATAAATCATCATATTAATACCAACTAATTGTTGAAATACCTGTAAAGCAATTCCTAGTAACAATACTTTAATGAAATAACCCTGAAAAATCAGGTTAATCCCAGTACGTTTTTCATTACGTAAGGTATCTTCAATTTCAGTTAACTCTTGAGAAATTTCTTGTTGACTAGTTAAAATTTTATTTAAGACCGTTTCAGCATCCTTTTTACGCCCTTTTAACATTAGCCAACGAGGACTTTCTGGTAACGCTAAACTACCAAGAAACATAACTAAAGAAAATAGACCAATTACCATAAACATTAACGGTAACGCAGTATGTGGATTAGTAAACAAATGAGCAATTAATACATTACTGGCAGCAATTAAGAAAATTCCAATGGTAATCATTAATTGAAATAATGATCCCATTGAGCCACGAATTGATGCTGGTGCTGTTTCAGATAAATACAAAGGTACAATAAACGAAGCAATCCCTACTCCAAAACCTAAACCAAAACGACACAAAGTTAAAATTTCAATAGAAGGTAAAGTTGCTGAAATAATCGACAATGCACTAAATAAAAATCCAGCAAAAACCAAACTACGTTTACGTCCTAAAAAACGTGCAAAAGCACCAGCTAATAATGCACCAATAATCCCACCTGAAGCAAGGATGGCAGCATAACGTTCACCGCCTTCAACCCCTAGATGATAAATTTTTTCAATAGTTTCTAATGAATTAGCAATAAAACCAATATCTAGACCAAATAATAACCCACCTAATGCTGCAATACTACAAATCCAGTATAAAATTTTCTTATACTCACCATTTGAAACAACCTTAGAGTTATTATGTGCATGAAAGTGACCTCCAGCCATCTTAGTTCCTTATAAAATTTTGACAAAAACAAACCAATAATTATACAATATTTTAACTAATATTATATGTGCAATGCACCATATAAATTACTCGTTATAAAACTCCCTTGGTTGAAGGTAGCACATTAGTTCCATTATAGGCAATTGCCTGAGCCAAAGCACGGGCACAAGCTTTAAATAAACCCTCAACCTGATGATGGGCATTACCATTACTCACTTGCAAATGAATAGATGCACCTAACTCCTGAGCTAAGCTATAAAAGAAATGTTCAACTAGCTCAACAGGAAAATTACCAATTAATGGAGTTTGATAGTTTGCCTGATAAACTAACACTCCCCGCCCACTTAAATCAATTTGAGCTTGAGCTAAACATTCATCCATGGGTAAACAATAACTACCATAGCGATTAATTCCTCGCTTATCCCCAAGCACTTGGCGTAAGGCTTGACCTAAACTAATTGCCACATCTTCCACACTATGATGAAAATCAATATGCGTATCACCAATTACCATTAATTGTAAACTAAAGCCACCATGCTTAGCTAACTGTTCCAGCATGTGATCAAAAAATCCAATTCCCGTATTAATTTTTATCAGCTTTGCACTAGTTAAATCAAGTTCAAGAATAATTTTTGTTTCATTGGTATTACGAATAAATGTGCTGTGGCGTTTAGTTTGAATAGGTAATTTGAAAGCTCCCATGGCTGCTAAAAATAGATTATTTTGCTCAGGATCACCAATAGTAATCCGTAAGGTATTAGTAATATCTTGATGACGATTACGCACCACTATTCCTTGAGCCAATAAATGTTGATAACAAGCTTTTGCATCGGCAACTTTAATTAAGACAAAATTAGCTTCACTAGGATAAACCTCGAGATTATCTAATTGTAATAAATGCTGAATAACTCGTTGTCGTTCTTGTTTTAGTAATTCAATTCTTTGTTTGGCTAAATATAAACCATGTGCAGATAAAGTTTGTACGGCTAAATTAATACACGGTTCAGCCAGTGGATAAGGAGGCATAACTTTATGCAGAAGTTTTATAATTGGCGTTTGTGCAATTACGCAACCAATTCTTACTCCAGCAAAAGCAAAGGCTTTGGACATTGTTTTCATCACCACTAAATTTGAATATTTACTCATCAAACTGAGTGCTGATTTATGTTCACTAAATTCTAAATAGGCCTCATCAACTGCAATAATTAACTGTGGTTGATCTTGCAAAATTAATTCAATTATATCTAATGGAATGATTTGTCCAGTTGGATTATTCGGAGTACATAAAAAAATAATTTTAGTGTTCTCATCACATAAGTTAAGTAATTGTTCCACAGCAAAATCAAATTTAGGTGCTGCTGATAAAGCTAACTCACGTGTTTCCACTCCGCTAATTGTCGCTGCTACTTTATAATAAGAAAAAGTTGGCATTAGCGTAACTATATTATCTTGATAAGGAATACAAAAAATTCGAATTAATAATTCAATGCCTTCATCCATACCTCGACCAACAAAAACTTGCTTAGGATTTACTTGATACAAATTAGCTAGACGACTAACTAATTCAAAAGGTTGAGGTTCAGGATAACGATTAACCTTATCCATGATTGGAGTTTGCGGATAAGGTATCCAAGGATTTTCATTAGCATCTAAAGCGACTAAATTAGTTGCATCAGATAACTCACTACGAGCTGAAACATACGGAGCTAGATCCCAAATCTCTTGACGAACTTGCTTAACTAACCATTCCATAATTATTCCTTTAATTATTTATCAATCAATAGCCAGAGTAATTTAAACTCTGGCTAATAAACTATTTAGTTGCTGAATTATTATTAGTAAAAAATAAACTTTCAATGATTAATAAAGTAACGCCAATTGAAATGCAACTATCGGCAATATTAAACGCTGGCCAATGATGTGCACCAATATACCAATCAATAAAATCGGTAACTTTACCCACAATAATTCGATCAATTAAATTACCTAAAGCACCGCTAAGAATGCAGCTAAATGCAATTCCAGCAATTAAGGTATACGATTTACAAATTAAATAATATAAAATCCAAATTGATACAACTAAGGCAAAAAAACCAAACATTAATTTTTGCCAACCACCTTGATTAGCTAAAAAACTAAATGCTGCACCCTCATTATACATTAAAGTCCAATTCCATGAAGGCAAAAAATGCTTGGGTAAGTACTCGATTAAATGCTGACGAGCGATCATCTTAGTTAATTGATCAATAATAATTAAGATAAGGCTTAAAACAACTAAGCTAATACGTTGTTTAACCTTACAACTCGATGCTTGATTAAGCTCCATTATTTTCTCCTTAAGCAAAACGACGCAATTCACCACTACCCGTTACATTATCAACACAACGCTGACAAATAGTTGGATGTTCGGCATTAGAACCAATATCATTAGCATAATGCCAACAACGTTCACATTTTTTAGCACCACTTACCACAACCTCAACCGAAGTAGCAGCAGCTAAATGTAATTGAATTGCCGATACCATATAGGCAAATTTTAAATCATTACCAACACTGTTCAATAATTGATATAGTGGCTCTTCTGCATGAATAATTAATTCTGCCTGTAATGATGCACCAATTAAACCAGAACTTCGTTTGGCTTCCAATTCTTTAAGCACTATACCACGAAAAGCTTGTAATTCTTGCCATTTTACCAATAACTGTTGCTGATTGGCAACTTCAGGCAATTGATAATGCAAATGATATAAAGTTGAATCATTAGCATCATTAACTAAAATTTCCCAAGCCTCGTCTGCGGTAAAAGCTAAAATTGGCGATAGTAAACCTAATAATGCCTTACTAATATGCCATAATGCTGTTTGGGCTGAACGACGAGCATGGCTATTTGCTTTGGCAGTATATAAACGATCTTTTAACACATCTAAATAAAAACCACCTAATTCTTCAGAGCAATAACTAACTAATTCTTGAACAATTAAATGAAATTGATAACTTGGATATAATTGATTAACTAATTTATTTTGCAATTGACTTAAATAACTTAAAGCATATTGATCTAGTTCAACTAAATCGGTTACGGCTATGGCATCAGTTGCATAATTAAAATCAGCTAAATTAGCTAATAAAAAACGTAAAGTATTACGAATACGACGATACGACTCACTTACACGTTTAAGAATTTCATCTGAAATAGATAACTCACCAGAATAATCAGTAGCTGCCACCCATAAACGTAAAATATCCGCACCATATTTATCTATAACTTGTTGTGGTGCTACAATATTACCTAATGATTTTGACATTTTACGTCCATTACCATCAACAACAAAACCATGAGTTAATAATTGCTTATATGGTGCATTGCCTTTTACCGCACAAGCGGTTAATAATGAGGACTGAAACCAGCCACGGTGCTGATCAGAACCTTCTAGATATAAATCAATAGCAGGTTCATGTAATGCCAAATTAGTTTTAATTAAGTCTTCACGTTGATCAACTACAGTTAAATGAGTAGTTCCAGAATCAAACCAAACATCTAAAGTATCATTTAATTTAACGTAATTAGTTAGATCAAACTCAGGTAAATCACTAGCACTTAATTCAAACCATGCATCAATACCAGATTGTTCTATTTTTTGAGCTACCGCTTGTAAAATCGCATAACTTTGTGGATGTAATTCACCAGTTTCTTTATCAACAAAAAACACCATTGGTACACCCCATTGGCGTTGTCGTGATACACACCAATCAGGACGATTAGCAATCATTGCTTCTAATCTAGCCCGACCCCATGCTGGAAAAAATGCGGTTTTTTCTACAGCTAAATTAGCTTGTTCACGCAAAGTTTTACCATTATGTCCTAGTTTATCCATACCAATAAACCATTGTCCTGTAGTACGAAAAATAATTTTACTTTTATGACGCCAACAACAAGGATAACTGTGTGTAATATTGCTATGATTTAATAGAGCTTGTTTCTCTTGTAATAGTTGAATTACGCTATCATTAGCCGTAAAGACATTTTGTCCAGCAAATAATGGTGTCGTTGAAATATAACACCCATCATTAGCAACTGGATTATGTAGGTCTAAATTATATTTTACCCCAACTAAATAATCATCCATACCATGAGCAGGAGCAGTATGAACTAAACCAGTTCCCGCATCATCAGTAGCATGTTCACCCAAAATAAACGGAACTTGACGATCATAAAATGGATGTTGGAATAATAAGCCTTCTAAATTCGCACCAGTTGTCGAGGCGATAACTTGTGCTTGATCAGCAAGATTATAGCGCATTACTGCTTCATTAACTAATTTATGAGCCACAATTAAGTATTTTATTGGACTAATTTGAACTAAGGCATATTCAATTTCACTACCACCACAAATAGCCTGATTAGCTGGTAAGGTCCATGGTGTGGTAGTCCAAATCACACTAGCTATTTGCACATTACTTGGCAAATCAACTGCAAATTTACTAGCTACCAATTGACAATCTAGGGCATTAAATGCAACATCAATCGCAGGTGATTGCTTATCATAATATTCAACTTCAGCCTCAGCCAGAGCAGAACCACAATCAATACACCAATAAACTGGTTTAACACCACTAAATAAATACCCATTTTTATAAATTTCACCTAAGGCACGAACTATTCCTGCTTCAGTAGTAAAATCCATAGTTTTATATGGCTGTTGCCACTCGCCTAAAATTCCTAAGCGAATAAAGTCCGCTTTTTGTTGCTCGATTTGACTATTTGCATAACTACGGCATTGATTACGAAATTCCCGAGGTGCTAAATTTTTACCAAATTGCTTTTCAATGTTTAATTCGATTGGTAAACCGTGACAATCCCAACCAGGGATATACGGCGCATCAAAACCAGCTAAAGTTTTACTCCGAATAATAATATCTTTAAGAATTTTATTGGTTGCGTGACCAATATGTAATTGACCATTGGCATATGGAGGACCATCATGGAGAATAAATTTTGTGCGACCTTGAGTTAATTGACGAATTTTATGATAACGTTGTTGACTATTCCATTTATTTAGCATTTGTGGTTCACGTTTAGCTAAATCTCCGCGCATAGGAAACTGAGTATCTAATAAATTTACGGTTTGTTTATAATCCATAATTATTCCTTAAATTGAGCAAAAAAATTACGTGCATCAGCTAAATCTTGATACATCTGGGCAAATAATGCAGTTAAATTATCAAATTTGAGTTCAGGACGTAAATAATGTAAAATTTCGACAGTAGCAATTTTACCATAAAGATCTAAATCAATATCAAGTAAGTGCGTTTCTATTTTATAGACCTTACCTTCACTAACTGTCGGATTAATCCCAATATTGGTTACCCCTAAATAACGCTTTCCTTCAATATATACATAAGACGTATAAATCCCCCATAATACTGGACGAATACGAGCTAAATTAAAGTTAATCGTTGGGAAATTCCATTTACGCGCTAATTGATTACCTCTAACTACACGTGAGGTATATTGAATATTGCGCCCTAGATAATGCTTAATCGCTGTTAAGTCTTGTAATTTGGCAAATTCACGAATTAAAGAGCTAGAAATACGCTGATGATTAGATTTAATTTCACCAACTTCATAACAGATAATTCCATTATTGCTTAAATCGATCAATGATCCACGAGCATTAGCACCAAATCTAAAATCATGACCAATAACCAAATAATTTATACGTAATTTTGTAATTAAAAGTTGTTGAATAAATTGATTAGGCAATAAATTTGCCATAGCTTTACCAAAATGTAAAATAACTACTTCATCAACTAGCTGACTCATCTGCAAAAAACGAATTTTATCACGCAATAAGCCAATCCGTGAAGTACGTAATGCTTGTTGCTGATCAGCAAAATATTCATGAGGTAAAACATCAAAAGTAATTAATACCCGCCATGCATTATGTTGCTGGGCATAATTATTAAAAGTTTGCAATAATTGTTGATGACCTAAATGCAAACCATCAAAATTACCAATTGTAGCAATTACTGCTTGATTAGGGAGTTTAGTTTTATGATTTAATTTAATTTGATACATAAGATTAATATATTTTCACAAGCAAAAAACCCATATACTTTATGGGTAGAAAAGTTAATTTAGCCATAACTAGTAGCCACGCTACTAATTATACATTTAATCTGCTAATGGTTGCGATTCTGATTGAGCTTCCCCACATTGTGATTTTCCATATTCAGGTTGCCAATAGCCATTATGAATACACTTACCATATCCTGTTTTAATTACCGCATTATTAGCCGCTGGAGTATAAATATACCCAGGCATCTCACCACCATCAATAGCATAAACTGAACTACTAGCCAAAATTGAGCTACTTAAAATTAATAATTTAATTTGCATAATATAACATCCTTCACCAAATTAAATTTAATGAGTAGCAGTTGAGCTCTCACTAGTTAAAGAATTAGATAAACTATTTAACACATTGGCACTATCAACAGTTTTATTCAAAGCCTCTAAAGCTTGTTGTTGTGCTTGAAGAACTTCTTGCATTTTTTGTGCTGAAGCTTGAGCATTATTTGCTAATTGATTAGCAACTTCTTTAATCTGCTGAGCACGACGTAATAAATAATCTGCTTGTTGTTGCTGCTGTTCAAAAACTTTATACATATCAGCACTTTGTTTTAATTGATAACTAGTTTCTTGATTGGTATTAGTTTGCTTAGCTGACAATAACGTTGCTTCAGTGCCATGATTAACCACAAGCGGTTGACTAGTATCAGAGTTTTTTGATTGAGCTATTATTGGTGCTTTTAAACAATTTTTATCGACTTTGGCATTACATTTATTAACTAAATGTTGATAATAGCTCTGGCGTTCTTTAGCTATGTTAGTAGTTTTAACTTTTAGTTTATGAGATTTGTTTGAATGAGGATTATTTGACTTAGCTAAATAATCATCAATAATTTTATTGGATAAATCTGCTGAAGAATTAGCCACACAAGTTGCCCAACTGCTATTAATACAAGCAATTAACCACATCAATTTAAATTTTTTCATTTTTCTACCTTAATACTTTAAAAATTTTATTCAACTAAACAATTTAAAATTAATTCTACCAAAGAAACATAGTTTTTGCCACCATGGTAAGATAAACCAATTTGACAATTACGATTAAAACTTACTCCAATTTCACAATCACTAATTTGTTTTGCTAAACTAGCTAAACTACTAGCATTTAATTCAGGAAGATTAAAACCTTTATCCCCTGCAAAACCACAACAATAAATTTGCTCAGGAATAACAACAATTTCACTACATTGTTTAACTAACTCAATTAATTGCTGGGCATGAGCTAATTTACTACTACTGCAATCAAGATGTAGTGCCAATTTACGATAGCGTTTTACTAAACGTTGCCGAGGTATATATTGACATAAAAACCAATTTAAGTCAAGTAAATTTAAACCTTGGTATTGTTTAGCAAAACCTGCACAAGAGCTATTATCAATCAGATAATAACCTTCAGCTAAATCCAATTGTTGCTGTAATTGCGTAGCACATTGATTTACCATTAAGGAATTATTTTGGCTATGATATAATTGTCCACAACACAAAGAATTAGTTTGAGCTAGATATTTTACCTTAAAACCCAGCTTAGTGAGTAATTGTTGTGCAGGATATGCCATTATTGCATTATTTGAAGCAAAAATTCGGCTTGGACAACTTGGTAATAAAGTTACACTAACTGCTTGTTGAAGATAATCATTATTAACCAAATTTAGGTCAGGTGCTAATGCTGGTAAGCTTGGTAAATATATGGGTAATCGCGGATAATATTTATGTAAATAGCTAGTTATTTTAGCCAGATTAGCTTTACCAATAATTTTTGTAGTAAAATTAGCCATAGCAACTTTTCGTTTTTGCCACTTAATTACTTGAGTATGTGACAAAATTTGCGATCTACTTGGTTGCAAGGTTTTGACAAATTCACCAGTATTAATTCCAATAGGGCAACGAGTTTCACACAAACCAGTAGTTGCACAACTATCAATCACCGCATATTGAAAAGTTTGTTGCCACGCTTGTTGTGCATTAGCACTTAGACTGCTGAAATGACGAGATACTGCATTACGTTGACGAGGTGTTAAACTTAAATTACGCGATGGACAAACTGGCTCACAAAAACCACATTCCATACAAACATCAATTAAAGGATCAACATTAGGCAATTGCTTTAAATTATGAATATGCAAAGTATAATCTTTGGTTAATTTAACCTCAGGGTTTAGAATTAATTGTGGATCAAATAAATATTTAATTTGCCACATAATCTCCCAACACTGTTGCCCCCACTCTAATTGAGCAAAAGGTGCAATATTACGACCACTACCATGCTCAGCTTTTAAAGACCCTTGATATTTTTGTGCGACTAGTTGCGTAAATTGGTGCATAAATTGATCATATTTAGCCACTTCATCAGCTTGAGCAAAATCAGGAGTAAGCACAAAATGAATATTACCAGCTAAAACATGCCCAAAAATAGCTGAATTAGCATAAGCAAATTGTTGCAATAAATCGCGTAAATCACTAATCAAATCAGCTAATTTTTCAATCTCTACAGCAATATCCTCAATAATTACCGTTGAACCAAGTGGGCGCTTAGCTGCAATATTTGGTAAAATACCCTTACGAATTTTCCATAAAACTTGCTGTTGCTCAGCTTGGTTAATAAAACCAGTTTGATGAATAATTTCATGCTGTGCAACTAAACTAGCTAATTGCTCAATTTTACTGACTAACTCAAATTGATTTGAACTAGCTATTTCTAGCATAATCACACTGGCATCAGCAGGTATGGGGGCTAAAAACGCATTTAATTCAGTAATGTGTGCAACAGAAGCTAAAGATACATGATCCAATAACTCAATTGCCTCAATCTCCAAATGACCAATTTGCATAGTTAACTGCATTAATGTATTCAAATCAGCAGCAATAAGATTTAAACTACGATAAGGTTTAATAGGTAATGTAGTTAAACTTACTTGACTGATAAAGGCTAAAGTTCCTTCGGAACCAACCAATAAATGCTCAATAATTGCTATGGGATCACTAAAATCCAAAAAAGCATTTAAACTATAACCACTAGTATTTTTTATTGCAAATTTCTGACGAATAAATTTAACTAATTCAGGATTAGATATTATAGTCTGACGAATTTGCTCAATTTGAGCAATAAAATCAGCCTTATCATGCTTAAATTGTGCCACTAAAGTTTGCGAATGGCTATCAAAAATATAACCATCAGCAAAAATAGCTCGAATATGAGCTAAAGTAGCATAACTATTTTTACTAGTGCCACAACACATACCGCTAGAATTATTAGCAATAATTCCGCCTATTTTAGCAGTATTAATCGAGGCAGGATCAGGACCAATTTGACGTTGATATGGGGATAAATAACGATTAGCATGTGCACCAATTACCCCTGCTTGTAAGGTAATTAGTTCACCACTTTGATTAATTGTATAATCAAGCCAACTATCACTGGACAAAACAACTAAGACATGCTCAGTCAATGCTTGTCCTGATAAACTAGTTCCTGCTGTTCTAAAAGTAATCGGTACGTGATGATAATTCGCAATCTTAATTACCTGTATCATTTGGCTTTCAGTTTTAACTAATAAAACTAACTGGGGAACAATTCGATATAAACTAGCATCAGTAGCATAAGCGAACCGCAACAGCTCATCAGTAATTAACTGTTTAGATGGTAATATATTGGCAAATAATTGCTGGTAATTCATAGTTAAATAGATTTTTAATAACGCACGGGAATATTTTGCGTAACTAAATATTGTTTAACTTGATTAATAGAAACAATTTTTTTATGAAAAATTGAGGCAGCCAACGCTCCTGTAGCACATGTCTGACTAAATAATTGACTAAAGTGCTCTAGACTCCCTGCTCCACCTGAAGCAATTAAAGGTAATTTAACCGCATCTGCAATTAATTGCGTTTGTTTTAAATCATAGCCCTGACGCATACCATCTTGGTTCATGCAATTAAGAACAATTTCTCCAGCACCACGTTGTTTAACTTCATTAGCCCATGCCAGTGTATTACGACGTGAAGCAATAGTTTTTTTAACATCTCCAGTATATTGTAAAACTTGATATTCACTTTCTGTTGCCCAACTATCAATGCCAATTACTACACATTGACTACCAAAGCGATAAGCTAATTGATCAATAAGATCTGGATTTTCTAAAGCTGGGGAATTTAATGAAATTTTATCTGCACCATTAGCTAAAACCTCTTCAGCCATAGCCAAAGAACGAATTCCACCAGCAACACAAAAAGGAATATTTATATAACGAGCAACTTCACGTACCCAACTTAAATCACGATTATTGCTATCACTACTGGCACTAATAGCGTAAAACACTAATTCATCAGCTCCACAATCCGAATATAATTGAGCTAATTCAAGAATTTCACCAACTACTTCATGATTACGAAATTGTACGCCTTTGACTACTTGACCATTCGCAACATCAAGGCATGGAATAATACGTTTTTTTAACATTGCTTGTCCTTAAATCCAATTATAGTTTTAGTTTATCTAAAGAAAAATCATTAAATCCCTCGTAGTGATGAAATGCTAACAAATACAATCCTGTTAATGTATCGCCTGAAATTCCCATTAATTCAGAATTAACAGAATTAGTCAGATGAATATTATGATTAATGTTTACAACATCTTGAATGACTTTTGGTAATACCATACATAGTTGTTTAAAAGCATCAACCTCACCAGTGACTAAATGGTAAAATTTATCAATTGATACGCGCCGAATTCCTTCAGAAATAAATTTCTCACCATCAACCATTATTTCCCAAGGAATATTTTGGCTTTTTTTAGCAATCACTTCAACCAACATACAAACTGCATCAGGTTCACGTTGCAACTGTGTAGCCATACGTAGGTAAGTTTTTTGCGAAGAACTTGAATTCATCGTGTTATGCTTATTTTTCATTTCAACATAAATTTTTTGCTTCAGATTAATAACATCAAACCCTTGTTTTGGAACTACCCATTGCGAACCACCCAAATAATTAAAAATATTTTGATGAAAATAGCCAATTGTATTATTATTGGATTTATCCATTTGACGAATAACTTCAGCATCAACAAGTTCACTAATATTTTTAGAGTAAATTATTTTATCAAACGTTAATTTAATCGGATCAATTATATTTTTATTAAAGTGTTTTAAATCTATGCTACATGAATATTGCTGAACAATACTTTGCACATGACTAAACAAGTCTTCATCAGTAATAAAATTTAGATTATAGCGACTAATCGACATTTACAGCCTCTCCAAGTAATCAATAATTGATATCCCAATATGTTTAGCTAAATTAACAGGCACAGCATTACCAATTTGTTTATATTGATTATTTAAACCACCTTGAAAAACCCAACTATCAGGAAAACTTTGAATTCTTGCATATTCACGTACAGTAAAAGGTCTAGTTTCATCAGGGTGGCAACGTTCAGTTTGTTTCTGCGCAGGACTACAAGTTAAAGTTAATGATGGTTCATTCCACGCTATACGTCGTGCTATACCAGTTTTGCCACCACCCAGATAATAACTTCCTGCTAAATATTCTTTAGCAATGTCTTCAGGTAGATTTCGCCAACAACCACCAGGTGGAACTAAATCCAGAACTAGTTTCTTTTTTTCAGGATACTTAGCTCCAGCAGATAATGGAACATCTCTTAATATATCATTAAGCACTAATTTAGGCAAACATTTTTGAGGGAAAACATAGGTATTAGGTAAATCTTTTCTAACACCAATAATAACTAAACGTTCTCTTTTTTGCGCTACTTGATAATCCACTGCGTTAAGTACTTTATGATGCAAATTATAGCCAATTTCATCGAATACGTTAAGAATTGTAGCTAACGTTTTACCATTGTCATGCGTAGTTAAACCCTTAACATTTTCGGCTAAAAAGATCTTAGGTTGAATTTTTTTTATAATATTCGCAAAGTCATAAAATAAAGTTCCACGCGTATCTTGTAATCCTAATTTAGTACCCGCATAAGAAAAAGGCTGACAAGGAAATCCCCCACTAATTAGATCAATCTCATCTTTAATATAATCAGATAGATGTAGATTAAAATCAACTATATCCAAATTATAAACTTTCCAATTCGGACGATTAGCTGACAAAGTAGCACAAGCATAACGATCAATTTCAACTAAACCACTAGTTGAAAATCCTGCTTGTTCTAATCCCAAAGCTAATCCCCCAGCACCAGCAAATAACTCTAACACATTATATTGGTTCAAAATTTTATCCCACAAATTGCTAATTAACAACTATAAATATAAACCACCATTAACATGAATTGTTGTTCCTGTGACATACCCTGCCAAATCACTAGCTAAATAATTAACTGCTCCCGCAATTTCTTCAACTTGCCCAAAACGTGCTAAAGGAATATTTTCAATATAGCTTTGTTTAATTTCATCAGTTAGTTTATCGGTCATATCCGTTTGAATAAAACCAGGCGCAACACAATTAGCCGTAATATTTCGACTGCCAAATTCTTTAGCTAATGATTTAGTCATTGCAATCATGCCACCTTTAGCAGCCGCATAATTAACCTGTCCAGCATTACCCATAAAGCCAACTACTGAAGCAATATTAATAATTCGTCCAAATTTAGCTTTTGTCATGCCACGAATAGTTGCTTTTACTAGTAAAAATACTGATTTTAAATTAGTATCTAATACATCATCCCAATCTTGTTCTTTCATCCGCATTAATAGATTATCTTTAGTAATCCCCGCATTATTCACTAAAATGGTAATATCACCTTCTTTAGCACTAATTTCACTAATCACCGCTTCGATACTTGTTTTATCAGCAACATTTAAGACTACACCACGCCCTGCATATGGCTTTAAATATTCACTAATTGCCAAAGCTCCAGCTTCGCTAGTTGCACTACCAATTACGGTTATTCCACTTTTAGCTAAACTTAAGGCAATAGCTTGACCAATTCCACGACTAGCCCCAGTTACTAAGGCAATTTTATTTACTTGTGACATCTTTAATTTTTCCCTATGTTTATTATTCAGCACTTAATGCACTGTGTAAATTACTAAAATCTTCTACTTTATGTAAATTAAATAAACTAGCTTGAGCATGAATACGTTTATTTAAACCTGATAATACTTTACCTGGTCCACACTCTACAATTATATCAATCTGCGAACTAGCTAATTTTTCAACACTTTGAGTCCATAATACTGGCAAATATAATTGTTGAATTAAACCTTGCTTTAATTGAGCACCATCATTACTAATTTGACCATTAACATTTTGTAACACGGGAATTTGTGGTGCTTTAAATTCAATTTGCGCTAACTCCATAGCCAATTTTTCCGCAGCTGGGCGCATTAAATCACAATGCGATGGAACGGATACCGCTAAAGGAACAATTTTACGTGCACCATTAGCTTTTAATACTTCACTAGCCTTAGCCACCGCTAATTTATCTCCCGCAATTACTACTTGACCAGGTGAATTAAAATTTACCGCTTGAACTACACCAAGATTTTCACCCATAACTTCAGCACAACTTGCGATAACTTGAGCATCTGCTAAACCAACTACAGCTGCCATGGCACCTTGATCACTTGCTACGGCTTGTTGCATATATTCAGCACGTTTACGCACTAAATGTAAAGCACTAGCAAAATCAATCACGCCACTTGCCACTAAAGCACTATATTCACCTAAGCTATGCCCTGCTACTACATTAGGCAATTTACCAGAACTTTGCTCTAACCATAATAAATAAGTTGCATAACTAGCAGTTAATAATAATGGTTGCGTATTTAACGTCTGATTAATATTATCGGCATTTTCTTCTTGAAGCATTGCCCAAAAATCAATTCCTAATACTGAATTAGCTTGAGCAAAAGTTTGTTTAATTATCGCAAAATCAGCTAAATTATCCATCATTTTTAGAGCTTGAGAACCTTGCCCAGGAAAAACAAATGCAAATTGTTTACTCATTGATATTTTATCCTTTATGAATTAATTAATAATCAATTATTGAGTCATTAAACATGATCACATGCGCACAACACTTGCGCCCCATGAAAAACCAGCACCAACTCCTAGTAATAAAATTATATCGCCTGATTTAATTTTACCTTGACTTACGCCCATATCCAAAGCTAAAGGAACTGAAGCAGCCGAAGTATTACCTTGTTCAGCAACTGTAGTAATAACTTTTTCCATGCTAATTCCTAATAATTGAGCAACTGCTTCAATAATTCGAATATTTGCTTGATGAGGCACCACCCAATTAATTTTACTTAAATCAAGATCTAATTGTTTAATTAATTTTTTACTCAATGCGGTCAATGAACGTACTGCAAATTTAAACACAGCCTGACCATCCATACTTACAAATGGATTACCTTGAATAGCACCATTATATAAATGCCCTTCACAGGTTAAAATTGAATTATAATTACCATCAGCACAAATTTCACTACCCAATATTCCCTTTTGCTCACTAGCTTGAATAACTACTGCTCCAGCACCATCACCAAATAAAATACAAGTAGCACGATCACTATAATCAACAATACGTGACATAGTATCCACACCCACAACTAAGACATTATTTGCCATACCACTACGCACAAAACAATCAGCAGTGGTTAAAGCATAAATAAAACCACTACAGGCAGCTTGTAAATCAAAGCTACCTTTATTAGCGGCTATACCTAATTTATGTTGCAAAATACATGCAGTAGAGGGGAATATGGCATCTGGAGTACTAGTAGCAACAATAATCAAATCAATTTGTTCAGGAGCTAATTTAGCATTTTCCAAAGCTTTAATAGCTGCTTGATAAGCCATATCACTAGTAGTTTCATTCTCCGCAGCCAAATGACGTTGGCGAATACCAGTGCGCTCGATAATCCATTGATCATTAGTTTCAACTAATTGTTCTAAATCTTGATTGGTTAAAATTTTGCGGGGTAAGTAACTT
>JBDLTW010000107.1:0-6407 GCA_039805605.1 Pseudomonadota bacterium | reverse complement strand
GACTATATCGGTAAAGGTGGTTTAGAACAAGAATATGAGTCAGTATTGCGCGGTAATATCGGCAAGAAAACTATTCAAACCGATGCCTTTGGTAATGAGGTTGGTTTAATTAGTAATGAATCGGCACTTGATGGTTATACTTTAAAATTAACCATTAATAACCAATTACAACAAAAAGCTTATCAATTATTGGGCAATAATAAAGGCGCAATAGTTGCTATTGATCCTGCAACAGGTGGAGTTTTGACGTTTGTTTCTAAACCATCTTATGATCCTAATTTGTTTTTAGATGGAATTAGTCCCGATGAGTGGGATGAATTACAAAGTGATAATAATAAACCACTATTAAATCGAGCTAGTCAGGGTACTTATCCACCAGGTTCAACATTTAAACCGTTTTTAGCAGCTGTATCCTTGTACAGCAAAGTACGTACGCCCAATTATAGATTTCATGATATTGGTTATTTTACTTTACCTGGTTCAACGCACCGCTTTAGAAATAGTGGTAATGAAGTATTAGGCAATATCGGGATTGTGGAAGCAGTAGCACATTCTTCAGATGCCTTTTTCTATAAATTAGGTCTTGATATGGGAGTTGATCGTATGGATCGAACCCTACCAATGTTTGGTCTTGGTTATAAGACGGGTATTGACTTACCTCATGAAAATAGTGGTTTGTTACCATCACGAGCATGGAAAGCTAAGCGTTTTGCTAAAAATCCTTATCAACGGGAATGGTTACCTGCTGATAGTGTGACTATGGGAGTTGGTCAAGGATTTAATCACTATACACCATTACAAATGGCTTATGCGACAAGTATTTTAGCCAATAATGGTCTCGTAATGCATCCACATTTTTTAAGTGAAATTTTAGATAAACAAGGTCGTGTAGTATCTCAGTTTAACGAATCAGGAATAAAATTACCTATAGCACAATCTGATTTAGACTTAGTTAAACTGGGGATGCAGAAAGTTATGCAAATAGGAACTGGTGCTCAAGTTGGATCAGGTGCTAGATATACAATTGCAGGTAAAACAGGAACTGCTCAAGTTGTAGGTTTACAGCAAAACTCTCGTAAATCTAAATTTAATGGTGCTAAATATCGTGATCATTCATGGTTTATTGCCTTTGCTCCCGTCGATAAACCTAAAATTGCTATTGCAGTAATTGTTGAAAATGGTGGTTGGGGAGCAAGTGCTGCAGGTCCAATTGTTCGTCAATTATTAGATACCTACTTATTAAAACCTGAAAGTTCACCAATTGAATCTCAACCATTAAATAAACATAAAAAAAATTCATCGATGAGCAAAGTAACTAGCACTAAAGTAGATAATGAAAATAATAGTGATGAAGCTAATCAAACACAAGATAATTCCTCTTCAACGATAAATAGTGATACAACTACGACAGTTAAAGAAGAAAATAATAATGGTGAAGGAGCTAATGATGAATAAAGTACATCAGATTTTACGGAGTTTAATTAATTTTGATTACTGGTTAATTTTAGCGATAATTGTTTTATTTGTTATCAATGGTTTTATTCAATATTCTGCCAATGATGAGATAATGAATCGAGTTTATAGTGATGGCAGTTATTTAGGTTTATCATTTATTTTAATGTTGGTAATTGCAGGAATTCATATTAATAAAATTCGCTCTTTTGCTATTCCATTATATATTGTTTCACTGATTTTAATTCTGCTAGTTTTAGTGATAGGTGTAAAAGTTAATGGTGCCAGACGTTGGCTTAACTTGGGAATTAGAATTCAGCCATCAGAATTATGTAAATTATCGGTGCCATTAATGGTTGCTTACGTATTATCAACAAAAAATCATATTTTAACTTATAAAGATTACGGTATAGGTTTTGCGTTAATTATTGTTCCATTTTTGTTAATTGCTAAGCAACCAGATTTAGGGACAGGGATTTTGGTTTTTTCAGCTGGTTTTTTTGTACTATTTTTTGCTGGGTTACCATGGCGTTTTATGATCCTTAGCTTAATCAGTATTATTGCATCAAGTCCATTAATTTGGCATCTATTAAAAGATTATCAAAAGCATCGGATTTTAACTCTCTTAAACCCTCAATCTGATCCATTAGGTAAAGGCTATCATATTATTCAGGGGATTATTGCGATTGGTTCAGGAGGATTACATGGTAAAGGATATCTACAAGGTAGTCAAATTCATTTAAATTTTATTCCTGAAAAACATACTGATTTTGTAATTACCGTACTTGCTGAAGAGTTTGGTTATATTGGAGTATGTGTTATTTTAGCTATTTATTTATTTATTGCATTACGTGGTTTAAGAATTACTTATTTAGCCGAAGGTAGATTTGCCCAAACCATGGCAGGAAGTATAACTTTATCATTTATTTTATATGTATTAATTAATATGGGAATGGTGAGTGGAATTTTTCCCGTAGTAGGAGTGCCATTACCATTAATTAGTTATGGTGGAACAGCTAGTATTGTTTTAATGATTGGTTTTGGAATTTTATTATCAATTGATCATTGTCGTCGCCGTAAATTAATTAATTAAGCTAATTATTGAGCTTACTATAATAAGGAATATTATGTTTAACCCTAGCGTTAGTGATGTGAGAAATTTCTTTTGTGATTGTTACACTAAAGGTCAGTCTAATCAACCATTAACACCATTAGAGCAAATTGCTTATGCTATAATCTGGCAACACCCAGAATATCATCAAATATTATCTAATCGTGATAAGTATATCAATTATAATTGGTTGCCAGAAATGGGAGAGACTAATCCTTTTTTACATTTAAGTATGCATATGTCAATTCAAGAACAACTGTCAATTAATCAACCATTTGGAGTAAAAGATTTATATCTTGAGTTAGTTGCGAAACTTGATGATGAGCATGAAGCACAACATCAAGTAATGGACTGTTTAGCAGAAATGATCTGGCAGGCACAATATACACAACAGCAACCAGACCCACAGATTTATTTAACATGTTTACGTCAAAAACTAGGTAAGGAGTAATACAGATGCTGGAATTAAAAGATAAAATTATTAGTGGTAAAAATTTATCGCAACAAATTTTAGATGACATTAGTGAACGAGTGGAAGAGTTAGCTTTAAACCAACAGAGAACCCCATGCTTAGCCGTAGTATTGGTTGGTAGTGATCCAGCATCGCAAATTTATGTTCGCAATAAAAAAAATGCTTGTACTAAAGTTGGGATTAAGTCGCTTGAATTTGTACTTCCAGCAACAACTAATCATGACCAATTAGTTAGCTTAATTAATCAATTAAATAATGATCATACGGTTGATGGAATATTAGTACAATTACCACTTCCATCTCATTTAGATAGTAAATTAGTTATTGATACTATTTTACCAAATAAAGATGTTGATGGATTTCATCGTTATAATATGGGGTCATTAGCATTACGTGATCCCAATATTTGTCCATGTACACCACATGGAGTGATGTATATGTTAGATAGTTTACAATTAGATTATCACGGTAAACATGCGGTAGTTTTAGGTACTTCTAATATTGTTGGTCGCCCTATGGCATTAGAATTAATGAACCGTGGTGCGACTGTTACGATGTGTAATAGTAAAACACGTAATTTAACACAGATTATTTCTCGTGCGGATATTTTAATTTCAGCAATTGGTAAACCAAATTTTGTTCTTGGTGAATGGCTAAAAGAAGGTTGTATTGCCATTGATGTGGGAATTAATCGATTAGATAGTGGAAAAATTGCTGGTGATATTGATTTTAATTCAGCATTAGAAAAAGTTCGTTATATCACACCAGTTCCCGGCGGAGTTGGTCCAATGACTATTGCTATGCTATTAGGCAATACCTTGCATTGTTATAAACTAAATAGCCGTAAAGAAAGTTAAATTATGTCAAAAAATTTACCCTCCACCGCAACAATTATTAATTTATTGTTACAGTATAAACAACTATCCATTTATGAATTACAATATCACTTAGCTATTAGTAAAAATGAAGCTAGTGATTTTAAAAAGTTATTAAAAAAAATGGTTAGTCAAGCTCAAATTGCGATAACTCACGATAATATAGTTAGTTTAATTAGTCAAGTTCGCTTATGCATTTATCACACGAATCGAGATGGAAAAAGTGGTGTGGCACAAGAAATAACTACACAACAAAAAATTTTAATCCCTCATCAGCAAAATAATTTCGCTTTAGATGGTGATAAAGTTGCTGTTGGAGGCATTAGTTTGGATGCTCATGGTAATCAAATTGGTGTAGTTGAAGATATTTTGGAGCGTAATTTCACTCATATTGTTGGGCGAGTAGAGCAATATAAAAATAAGTATTATTTAATTAGTTCTAATCCACAATTTAGCTATTATCCTATAATTATTACTGGGGTTAATCAAGCATTAGCATTTGATGAAATTTATAATTGTTTAATTGAAGAGTATCCTAAAGCGAGTCAAGCTTATTTTGAAGTTAAGTTACTTAGTAGTTTAGGTAAAATAGATGATGATAAAGTTTTTGTTAATCGTATATTAATTGAAGCTAATGTACCAATTGAATTTAGTTCTGAAACTGAGGCTTATGTAGCTACTATTCCTGATCGTCTTTTTGATAATGAAATGGAAGGACGTCAAGACTTACGCCATTTACCTTTTGTTACCATAGATGGAGAAGATGCTCGTGATTTTGATGATGCAGTTTACTGTGAACAAAATCCTGATGGTAGTTTTAGCTTATCGGTTGCAATTGCCGATGTTGCCCATTATGTAAAACATGGCTCAGATTTAGATTTAGATGCATTTGGACGTAGTACTTCGATTTATTTTCCTCGACGTGTAGTGCCAATGCTTCCTGAAAAGCTATCTAATGGTTTATGCTCATTAAATCCAAATGTAGATCGTTTAGTTATGGTTTGTCATATGGAGATTGCACCAAATGGTGTAATTACTGATTATGCTGTAGATAATGCAATTATTCATTCCCATTATCGTTTAACATATAACCAAGTACAAGAGTGGTTGGATACTCAAGATAGAGTACCAGAAGATATTGACTCAAGTATTCAGGCACTTTTTAAAGTTTATCAGTCCTTGTTAAGCGCTCGTCAACATCGAGGTGCAATTGATTTTGAAGGAAGTGAACCTTATTTTGAGTTTGATCAACAAGGTAATATAGTTGGCTTAAAAGCACGAGAGCGTAAAGATGCTCATCGTTTAATTGAAGAATGTATGTTAGCAGCTAATGTATCTGTGGCAGATTTTTTAACTCAAGCCGAACATTCCACCTTATATCGTAATCATGATCGTCCGAGTGAAAAAAAATTCTCTGCATTAAAAGCTTATTTAAATTCTATTGCGGTATCATTTGAGGCTGAGCAAGAAACTGTTACCCCCAAGGATTATCAATTATTGGTGGAAAGAATTAAATCACGTCCCAATACCCAATTAATTCAACAAACTATTTTACGCTCAATGCAATTAGCCGAATATGCACCAAAAAATATAGGTCATTTTGGTTTAGCATATCAACGCTATGTTCATTTTACTTCACCTATTCGTCGTTATCCAGATTTATTAGTGCATCGTGCTTGTAAAGCTGTATTAGATCAGCGAACATATACGTATATTCGCTCTATTGAAAGTATGGGAGAGCAAACCTCATTTTGTGAACGTCGTGCAGAAGAGTTAGAGCGTAAGGTCGATGCTTATTATAAATGTAAATTTGCCTTACAACATTTGGGTCAACAATATCGTGGCATTATTACTAGTGTAGTTAGCTTTGGTTTATTTGTAACCATTCCTGAATTGTTAATTGAAGGTTTATTACACATTAGTGAGTTAGGTGGTGATTATTTTGTTTTTGATGAAAACAAACATATTTTACTTGGTAAAAACAATGGTTTTCGCTATATTGCTGGTCAAGAATTAATTATTGCAATTGCTAATGTGGATATGGATAAATTATTTATTGATCTAGAATTAATTGATAAGCTTGAAGAAAATTAATAATAAGCTAATTGTGTTTTTTGTTTGATTGTATGGTGGATAATCTTGGTTAAAAGACTATCCACTTGTTTGAAGCAATCATCTTGCAAAAAAGCAAATCAACTAAATTGTACAGTATGATTTGCTTTGTCTTGAATGCGTTGTTGCATAACCACACTAACCTGCGGCCAATCAGTATCAGTTACGGCAAAAATTAGAGAATCACGAGTTCTACCACTATAGGTAATCGCATGACGGCGTAAAGTACCTTCATAGATAAAGCCTAATTTAGTCATGGCAGCTTTGGACTTTAAATTAAGTGCATCAGTTTTCCATTGCACTCGCTGAAAAGATAGTTTATTAAATAAATGCTCTAAGAGTAAATACTTAATTAGTCCATTATAATGACTACCATGATGATTTT
>JBDLTW010000106.1:0-8168 GCA_039805605.1 Pseudomonadota bacterium | reverse complement strand
CTATAACACCATCTTTATTTACCACCGCATTGCCAATATTTATAGCTTTATTTGTACCACTATCAATTAATAATTGATTGTTCATAAAAAAATTAACATCTAAAATTGCTTTTACCACCGTAACGGTAAAATCATCATATAAATCTTGTGAGTTTAATTGCGAAATCGCTTGAATGTCTTGATTTTGATTTTTACTTTGTTTTAATAATAATGAATATTCTTCAACTTGTTTTTTTAATTGCGCATTTTGATTTGCCAACACTTGTTGTTGGTTGACCTGAAGCAAAACTAGACGTGGATAATTTTGTGCCCGATAAATAATTTGACCAGTTTGTTTTTGCATCCATATAACTACACTATCACGAAGATAGCCAATAAAAGAATAGCGATCGAGGGCAATAAGGCTTATACTTAAAAGTATAAGCCACATTTTCATTTTACTCATTATCGGTTGCGACTCAAGTAAACATTATGTGATGACAATAAATCTAAAGCCATACCACAGCCTTTAGCTACACATAGTAATGGTTCTTCAGCAATAGTAACTTTTAATTTAGTTGCTTGTGAAATCAAAATATCTAAGCCACGAAATAAAGCACCACCACCAGTTAACACAACACCAGAATCAATTAAATCAGCAGCCAATTCAGGTGCTATTGATTCTAAACCTTTAGTTATTTCCGTTACAATTTGTTCTAATGTATCATTTAGTGCGACACGAATTTCTGCTGAAAATATATCAATTTTACGCGGTAAACCATCATAAACACTACGTCCACGAATTTCCATTTCGCCATTATCCGCATCTGGATGCGCAGAACCAATAGTTTTTTTAATTTCTTCGGCAGTTGATTCACCAATTAATAAACCATGTTTAGAGCGAATATAATTAGCAATAACTTCGTCTAGACGATCTCCTGCAACCCTAATTGAATTAGCATAAACTAAACCACCCAGAGAAATTACCCCAACTTCAGTAGTTCCACCACCTATATCAACCACCATAGATGCTCGAGGTGATTCAATTGGTAAATTAGCACCAATAGCAGCAGCCATTGCCTCTTCAATTATTTCAACACGTTTAGCACCAGCAGCTAAAGCAGAGTCTTTAATAGCGCGACGCTCAACCTGTGTTGAACCACAAGGTACACAAATAACAATCGTTGGTGGAACAGTCATTAATTTTTTATGATTAGCTACTTTTTTTATAAAATATTTAATCATTTGTTCGGTTACATTAAAATCAGCAATTACGCCATCTTTCATCGGTCTAATTACTTCAATTTGTCCTGGAGTTTTACCTAGCATAATTTTAGCCGATTGACCAACTGCTAAAATTTTTTTATTCATACCATTTTTATCAACAGCAAGAGCCACCATAGATGGCTCATTAAGTAGAATACCTTTGCCTTGCATATAGACAATGGTATTCGCTGTTCCTAAGTCAATGGCAATGCTACTTGAAAAAACACCAAATAGTCGTCTAAACATTGATCTTATTCCATTCTTTTTAATTAGTTAGCATTAACTAGTGCTTTTGCCGTATCTAACATACGATTTGAAAAGCCCCATTCGTTATCATACCATGCAAATATTTTTACTAAGCTACCGTCAACACGAGTTTGAGTCGCATCAAAGGTTGTTGAAGCTGGGTTATGGTTAAAATCAATTGAAACTAATTTTTGTGTATTATAACCCATAATTGCTTTATATGCACCTTCAGCTGCATCTTTTAATACTTGATTAACTTCTTCTTTGCTTGTTGCACGTTTAGCAGTAAAGGTTAAATCAACTAAAGATACATTAACTGTTGGTACACGAACTGCTAAACCATCCAATTTACCAGCTAATTCAGGTACCACTAAACCAACGTTAGCTGCTGCTCCAGTTTTAGTTGGAATCATTGAGGTTGTTGCTGAACGGGCACGACGTACATCACTATGATAAACATCAGTTAATACTTGATCATTAGTAAATGCATGTATTGTTGTCATTAAACCATGTTCAATACCAATAGTGTCATTTAAAACTTTAGCAATTGGAGCTAATGCATTTGTTGTACATGAAGCATTAGAAACTACTTGCATCTCTTTAGTTAAAACATTATGATTTACACCAAATACAATGGTAGCATCAACATCTTTATCACCAGGAGCAGATAATACAACTTTCTTCGCACCAGCTAAAATATGCGCAGTTGCTTTAGCTTTAGAGTTAAACACACCTGTACATTCCATTACTACATCAATATTTAGCTCTTGCCATGGTAAATTTTTTGGATCACGCTCAGCAAAGAATTTAATCAAATGTCCATCAATGGTAATACCATTCTCAACTGCTTTAACTTCATGATTAAAATAACCTTGTACTGAATCACGTTGAGTAATTAATGCTTGAACTTCTAAATCAGCACCTAAATCATTAATTGCAACAATTTCAAATTCATCAGTACGTTTAGATTCAAATAATGCGCGCAATACATTGCGACCAATACGACCATATCCATTAATTGCTAATCTAATTTTAGCCATGATAACTCCTTTAATAATTATTAATAATTTATTCTTTAATTTTAATCTACCAGATTTGATTATTCACCAAATTTGGTGATTAACTTCAATTAATTCTGTTGCGTAATTATATTTGAGATTTATAGGCGAGGACTTGTCTAAACATTTCCCAACCTTGATCTAAGATTGATTTGTTTCCCATATTAGGTGATTTTTTATTTCTTAGAGACGTAATTATAACACAATTTGAATAGATTTTGAGCAATTCGCAACCATTCGATTACCTAATATTAGTAATATAGACAAAGAATTTTTGCTCG
Organism: Pseudomonadota bacterium; assembly: GCA_039805605.1. Lineage (GTDB taxonomy): Bacteria > Pseudomonadota > Gammaproteobacteria > Burkholderiales > UBA11063 > Aquella. The sequence continues at coordinate 5,338 of JBDLTW010000106.1, read as the reverse complement.
TTTGGTTAATTTGATTATATTTTATATAGTTTGTTATTATATCATAGCTAAGACTAGCCACGCAATATTATTAAAAATTAAATACTTCAATAACAGAGAGAATACAATTAGTGATATAATCATGGCATAGATGTTATCCACTACGTCGTAAAACCATCGCCCTTTAGTGCGCGGGGTGGAGGTCAAGCACAACAAGTGCGTAAAACTTACCCCCTTCAGGGTTTGAGGGAGCAAAACCAAGCTAATTGGCACAGCTCAAAGCATTGCCATTTTGCTAGATAGTAATCAAACTCTATTGAACTAATAATCATTGTATAAACCAATTAATTTACCAGAAGAGGCAGAAAGGTAGTCAATCAATGCTAACAATTACAGATGTTCTTACCCCCTATAATATTCGACAAGATATTCATCTAGATTACTACCAAGATTTAACTATTGATGGTAGTGAATTATTAGCATTACCAGGTTTGATTGATCCACATGTTCATTTTCGTGTTCCTGGTATGGAAGATAAAGAAGATTGGCAACATGCATCTAAGGCAGCGTTAAAAGGTGGGGTAACTACCGTATTTGATATGCCGAATACTAAACCAGCCACAACTACCGCAGAACGCTTACAACAAAAACAAACCATTATTAACCAACAATTAGCTGAGGTTGATTTGCCTTTACGCTATGAATTATTTTTTGGTGCGGATAAAAACCAATTTGATCAACTGGAACAAGTTAAAAATCAAATTATTGGAATTAAAGTATTTATGGGTGCATCAACTGGTGATTTATTAATGGATGATGAAAGTTCTTTACATGCAATTTATGCCCTAGCTAAAGCACATAATTTATTGATTGCCTTACATGCCGAAGATGAATTAATTATCCGAGCTAATGCACAAAAATATAGTCAAGAAACTGACTTTAAATATCATTCAATTATTCGTGAACCTTTGGCTGCGGTAAAAGCAGTGGAATTAGTAATTAAGTTAGCTCGATTATATCAAGTTAAATCTTATATTTTACATGTGAGCACTCAAGCTGAATTAGAATTAGTTGCCCGAGCAAAACAACAAGGTGTGCCAATTTTTGTCGAAACATGTCCACATTATCTTTTTTTAGATGAAAGTGCTTATCCACAGCTACAGGGACGAGCTAAAATGAATCCTCCCTTACGTAGCAAAGCAGATCAAGATGCTTTATGGCGAGCTTTAAATCAAGGGATAATTGATACTATTGGCTCCGATCATGCACCACATCAACTAAATGAAAAATCTCAACCATTATGTAAGTGCCCATCAGGAGTTCCAGGAATTGAAACCACCTTACCATTATTAATTACCGCATGGCAACAAGGTAAACTTAGTTTAGCTCAAATTGTTAATTTGACTCGACGTAATCCGCAACGAATTTTTAATCTACCTGATAATAATGACCTTGTTTTAGTTGATATTGTCAATTCAAGGCAACTAAGCGATGAACAAATGGCAAGTAAATGTAAATGGACGCCATTCGTGGGCAAACAGTTATGTGGTTTTCCTCGTTATGTGTACATTCAAGGTCGCTTAATCGATTGTAAACAACTTTAATAGTAACTCTAGAAAGGTATTTTTTCTAAAATAAGGTTAAATATATGTTATCTCCTCATTGGTCTAGTCGTCTTTATCATGCTAGTTTACCATTATTAACGCAATTACCCTTAGCTTGGCAAATTAAATTAGCTTCATGGGGTAGAAGCCACTTTATGCATCAACTAATTAATTATCCAACTGATTATAATTATACTCCACCAGCACAATTAGCTCAAGAATTATGGGGGCTTAAATTTAGAACTGGCTTAGCCAATTCCGCAGGAATGTTCAAAAATGGTGAAGGTTATGATTTAGTTACACGATTAGGTGCAGGAAGTTACATTGGTGGTACTAGTACAGCCAATCCACGTTTAGGTAATCTAAAACATGGGATTAAACTACCATTTATTAGTTTACCAAAATCTAAAGTTGCAATTAATTTTTTAGGATTACCTAATTTAGGCGATGATTATTTAACCAAACAGACTATTACCAACAATAAAATTAGTGATTGTCCAATCGGCTGGAGTGTAATGCGTTCACCTGATTACAATGAGCAAGAAGGTTTACAAAATTTATTACAAAGTATTCACGCTTATTACCAGCATCCGCAAATTGATTTCTTAGAAATTAATGAATCATGCCCCAATATTGCCCATGGTAGTGGGAATATTATTTCACGTTTAGAATATATTGCCAAAAATTTCTTGCCTCACCGAAAACGTAATTTTCCCGTAATTGTTAAATTATCTAATGACCTAACTATATCAATAGCTATTGAATTAGTAACTAACTTAGTTAAATTAGGCTATGATGGAATTAATTTAGGTAATACGTCAACTGATTATGCAGGAATTTGCGCACAATTATCACCAAGTGAAAAAACTTTATTTAATTACTTTAGTCAAAATTTTGGTGGTGGTGTTAGTGGTGCACCATTAAAAAATAAGTCATTAAACCTATGTGCTGAGGTGGCTAATCATCTAGTACATTTAGCACCTAATCATGAGTTTCATATTATCCGAAGTGGTGGCATTGATAGTTATGTTGACTTACAGCAATCATTAGCTCATGGAGTTAAACTTAATCAATGGTACACTGGTTTTTTTAATAATTATCATATTGATGGTGAACAAGTTTATACACAATTGTTTAAATCGTTCAAACAAAATTCTTTATAAATATAGAAAGGTAGCATTATGCTGAATTATACTTTAATGGCCAATGCAATTCGTATGTTAGCAGTCGATAGTATTGAAAAATCTAAATCGGGTCATCCTGGTGCGCCAATGGGGATGGCTGAAATGGGAGCTGTTTTATGGCGTGGTCATATGCGTCATAATCCATTAAACCCTAATTGGTTAAATCGCGATCGCTTTATTTTAAGCAATGGTCATGCCTCAATGCTACAATATTCTTTATTACATTTAACTGGATATGATCTAAGCATTAATGATTTACAAAATTTTCGCCAATTTCATTCAAAAACTCCGGGTCATCCTGAATATGGTTATACCCAAGGCGTTGAAACAACTACTGGACCATTAGGTCAAGGTATTAGTAATGCAGTAGGTATGGCATTAGCTGAGAAATTACTGGCGCATGAATTCAATCGTGATAATTTAGCTATTGTCGATCATTATACTTATGCTTTTGCTGGTGATGGATGTTTAATGGAAGGTATTTCACATGAAGTATGTTCATTAGCTGGGACTTGGGGTTTAGGTAAGTTAATTGTTTTTTATGATGATAATGGGATTTCAATTGATGGTGAAGTAGAAGAATGGTTCAATGAAGATATTAAAGCACGTTTTTCTAGCTATAATTGGCAAGTAATTGATGCTATTGATGGTCATAATATTGAGCAATTAAATGATGCAATTACTCAAGCTAAAGCCAATTTAACCCAACCTAGTTTAATTATCTGTCGTACCATAATTGGTAAAGGTTCACCAAATAAGGCTGGTAAAGAAGAATGTCACGGTGCTCCATTAGGTAGTAATGAAACTGAATTAGTTCGAGCAAGTTTAAATTGGAATTATGCGCCATTTGAAATTCCACAACCAATTTATAATGATTTTAGTTGCCACAAAACTGGTCAGGAATATGAAGCTAATTGGCAACAGATCTTTGATAACTATCAAGCTCAATACCCTGAATTAGCCAGTGAATTTTTACGCCGTAGTCAACATCAATTACCACAAAATTGGAATAATATTGTTAGCGATGCTATTAAATTAGCTAATCAACAACAAGCAACTATTGCAACACGTAAAGCCTCACAAAACGCAATTGAATATTATGCTCAATTTTTACCTGAATTTTTAGGTGGATCAGCTGATTTAACTGGATCAAACTTAACCAAATGGAGTAAAGCAACTAGTTTAGCCGAACATAATCACTTTACTGGAAATTATGTATCATATGGTGTTCGTGAATTTGGTATGTCAGCAATTATGAATGGAAGTTATTTACATGGTGGATTACGTCCATTTGGTGGCACATTTTTAATGTTTTCAGAATATGCACGCAATGCCTTGCGTATGGCGAGTTTAATGAAAATTGCGCCAATTTTTGTCTATACTCATGATTCAATTGGGTTAGGTGAAGATGGTCCAACTCATCAACCAGTTGAACAATTAGCCTCATTACGGGTAATTCCAAATATGAATGTATGGCGTCCTTGTGATAGTGTTGAAACAATGGTTGCATGGGGTAGTGCAATTGAGCATACTACAACACCAAGTTGTTTGGTATTCTCACGACAAAATTTACAATTTATGCCTCGTAATGAAGAACAATTAGCACTAATTAAAACTGGTGGCTACATTCTAGTTGATGGTGGAACTGATCCTGATTACTGTTTAATTGCCACAGGTTCAGAAGTTGAATTAGCTGTTCAAGTTGCCCAATACTTAAGCCAACATCAAGCAAAAACAGTGCGAGTAGTCTCAATGCCGTCAACTAATGTGTTTGATCGTCAAAGCCAAGAATATAAAGCAAGTGTTTTAGGTGGATCTAAGCAATTAGTTGCTATTGAGGCTGGAGTAAGTGATAGCTGGTACAAATATGTTGGTTTAGATGGTATTATTATTGGAATGGATAGTTTTGGTGAATCAGCACCAGCCAATAAATTATTTGCTCACTTTGGTTTTACTGTTGAAGGAGTTTTGGCTAAATTAGGATATTCAATCTAATTTACACAATATTGAGATCTACCTCACCTTGACACCATCCCCGCCCTAAAGGGCGAGGATTCCTTGACTGCCATCCATCCCTAAACTGAAATGCTTAACCTTTAATAATGCAAATATGTTATACTATTGTCTAGTAAACAAGTAAACGTTTCAAGGAGTATTAAAAATGTCTGCAGTGTATAGTTTTAGAGTAGATGATTTACTCGATAGTAGATTGAGTTTTTTGAGTGAGAAAACAGGACATAAAAAATCTTATTTTATAAAGAAAGCTGTTGAAGCTTATTGTGAAGATAGAGAAGATTATTTTAGAGCTGCTGAAGCACTTCATTCAATGGAGTTGGGTGAAGAGGTCTCAGACTGGGAAGATGTTAAAAAAAGGTTAGGTTTTTAATGTGGAAATTAAAAATCTTAAAATCAGCAGAAAAATCTTTAGCGAAATTAGATCGACAATATCAGAAAAAAATCATTGACTACTTAGATAATATTTGTCAACAAGAACAACCAGAGAAAAAAGCTAAGTCTTTAGTTGGTGAACTTACTGGACTATGGAGGTTTAGGGTGCAAGATTTTAGAATT
>JBDLTW010000105.1:0-5000 GCA_039805605.1 Pseudomonadota bacterium | reverse complement strand
AATTGAAGTTAGTAATTCTCAATCTGATTTTCACGATAATATACCTCATGATTTTTCAGCAAAAAAACTATCTTTATTACCTTTTATTGATAACTTTAAACATCAGCGACTTCTTGGTGTAAATCGACGTAAATTTTTATACTTGGTAAATAAACTAAGTCCTATGGAATTGTTATCTTTTTATAATGGAGAAGCTCATTATGCGTAATTTAAATTGTATTCATGTTAAGAGCGAAATTTATAATAGGTTAATCAGATTAATTAAGCAAAATTTATATACTAATAATAAAACATTAAATAATAAATTGTATAAAATCATTGATAACCCTAAAGAGTTTGTATCTGATTTATTCATAGAAGGAAGTTTTGGTGCAAAAACTGCTGGTATATCATTTAGTCAATGCGCTGATATTAGTGAGCAATTAAAAAATTTACTGATAAAAAGTAATGCTTTTAATCTTGATAATATAATGTACCAACATCAAGCTGATGCTTTATCGTTAGCGAATCATGGCATTGGGCAAAAAGCTCCAAGTTTAATTATAACTGCACCAACTGGTAGCGGTAAAACGGAAGCATTTATTTTACCTTTACTTAATCGATTATTAAGCAATAAACGGATGGGAACTGGTGTTAGAGCTATCATTTTGTATCCTATGAATTCATTAGTTTTTGATCAAACAATCAGATTATATAATTATTTACAACACCAAGACGATTTAACTTTTTTTGCTTATAATAGTGAAACACCTGAAAAAGAACCGCGTGATATTTCAGGACATGATTTTCCAGCTAAATGCTTTATTAAATCTCGAGATAAAGCGAGGAAATCCCCACCTGATATATTAATTACTAATTACTCCATGTTAGAATATATTCTTTCTCGTCCATTAGATTATAATTTAATTGGCAATGCATTAGAAACTATTGTATTAGACGAAGCGCATTTATATAATGGATCTTTAGCTACAGAAATTTCGTTATTATTGTCTAGAGTTATGATTAAAGCTCAAGTTAAAACTAATAATGTATTATTCTTAGCTACTTCAGCAACAATAAAAACCAATAATCTTGAACATACCCTTGATTTTTTTGCTAAATTAACCAAAAAATCTACTCATGAGGTTAAATTAATAGAAGGAAAAATCAATCAACCAGTTACACCACCACCGTTAATTGAACATGGGATTAATCTTGTAGATCAGAATATAGTTGATAATCAACAATTATATAACAAGTACAAGGATAATCCTTTAATTTTAAATATAAAAAAAATACTTTACGATAATGGAACTATTTCCATGTCTAAATTGCAGGAGCTACTTCATGGTCAAGTTACTGATGATATTTTGCTAGCAGCTTTTAATATTGGCGCTAAGGCTAGGCTTGAAAATAATTCTTTACCTATTTTGCCTCATAAATTTCATTTATTAGCTCGTGGACCATTAGGGTTTTATCAATGTCTTAACCATAATTGTGGAGAAATTTATCACGGTTTGGTTACTGAGTGTAGTATTTGTTCGTCCGAAAATATTAGTGAAATAAAAATATGCGCAATATGTAGAACACCTTATTTATGTAAATTAAATGATGAAGATGATGAACCTAGCCAAACAATTATTTACTCTTTAGATTATAAAGAGGTTAGAAGCTGTGGAACTTGTAATGCTAAGTTTGAAGATGAGGATGACTTAGATAGGTTAAATATTCCTGATGTTTTTACGCTACCATTAATTACTGAAACCATGTTATGTAATATGCCACCTCAAAATAGTCCATTTGAATTACCCAATCAGGGACGACAATTATTAATTTTTTCCGATAGTCGTAGCGATGCAGCCAGATTAGGTCCTAGACTCACGCAACAATATGAGAAACATTATTTAAGAAAAGTTATCGCTAAAACTGTTGATGAAATCTTGCTAGAATATCAAAATCAAAATCAAGTATTCTTACAGCTAAAACAACAGTTTATAACCTCAAACATGGATGACAAAGCCAAGTCGCTAGCTGAAAAATTATTACACTCTCAATATGGTCATTTAGATGGTCAAATTAATAGTGTTAGTATTGAAGTAACCAGAAATAGTATCATGAATAATTTACCTCAACTATCTAAGTTATTTAATCGTGATGCTTTAGAGCAACAAAATATTAATTCAATTCAACAAGATTGGTTTGTTAATAATTTAGAGGCTAACAAAAACGTAATTGAATCTTTAGTGTTAATGGAACTATTACCGCCGAGCAAAAATGAAAATAATTTAGAACGAATTGGTTTAATAGCAATTGAATATCCACAAATCTCAATGATAATACCATCTCTTGAAATATTACAATACTTTCCACAGATTGCTAGAACTTTAAGCGATAATTTTACTGATATTTTATTAGGGCTACTTTCATTCTATCGTCAATTTGGTTGTCAAACTACAGGAAGTGAACAATTAGATAATCTATTAGAGCAACCAAATTTAGGTAAATATGCAGTTGCTTGTGAAAATGATGGGTTTAAAATTTGGGGATTATTAAAAACCAAACAACATAAAATATTTAGATTTTTCCAAACAATTTTACAATTAGCAGGTGCTAAATCTCCAGAGCTACAAGATGTGCATAAATTATTACAACTTTGCCACCAATCTTTAATAGAAGTAGCTAAATCAAAAAGCGTAAATTGGTTAGAATACTCTAATCAACTAGAAAAAGATGGGGTAAATTATGAAGGAGTACGAATTAAATTAAATCATTTATCTTTAACTAAACCGAAAGTTTTGTATTTAAATACTCTTACTCATTCTTTAAGTTCATTTGTAGCATTAGGTTTGACTTGCGATGGTGGTATTATTAATAAAAATGTTGTTCAGATTAGTCAAGAAGATTTAGATCAGCATCCAATGTTTCAACGTAGTCGCTATGAAATAGTTCATTCAGAGATTTTTGATAGTGCACTATGGGCGGAGGAACACTCTGCGCAATTAAGTTTAGATGAAAATCGTCGAACGCAAAGTTTATTTGCTAAAGGTTATCGTAATATATTATCTGCAACTACTACTTTGGAAGTTGGGATTGATATTGGTAGTCTGAGTGGGGTAATGTTAGCAAATATACCACCACAAAAATCTAATTATTTGCAACGAACAGGACGAGCAGGTCGACGGAGTGATGGATCGAGTATTGTCGTATCATTTGCACGCCAAAATCGTGTTTTTGATCAAAATGTGTTTGCTGATTTTGAAAGTTTCTTAGCTCGGGAATTTAATAAATTGATTATTAGTTTAGAACAAAAAATTTTAGTTCAGCGTCATTTTAATGCTTTAATTTTTTCTCTATTCTACCAACAATTAATGACAATTGATTTAGATGTAAGCATGAATACTTTTAAAAATTTTGGTTTTTTTATTGGTTATGAAAATTATTTAATATCTCAATTAACTATTAATAAAGAATCCAATAAATACTTGTTTAAACCAGTTAAAAAATCATATTTTGATAAATTAATTGATTTTATTCACTCATCAGATAGTCAACTTATTTTAAATACTCTTCAGGAAATGTTTAGTAATACTTATTTACAAACCCAGTCCGACGTACAAAATTCGTTAGAAGAATTAATAATCATGCTTAACAATGCTAAAGCTAAGGTTACCCTTAAATTAAATGCCTTAGCAAATGAAATTCTCTTAAATAGTGGAAAAAAACAAAAAGCTTTAAATTATCAATATAAAGACGCCTATCAACAATCAATTATTGAAGTATTGTCTAATGAGCAAATCTTACCAAAATATGGTTTTCCAATTGATTTAATTTCATTAATTGTAACTAGTGAGAAATATAGTGATAAAACAAAATTTAATTTACAACAAGAAAGTATGTTAGCTTTAAACAATTATGTGCCAGGATCTCAAATTATTGCAGGAGGTTTTTTAATTACTTCTCGTGGCATTGCAAAACATTATACTGGTGTAAATATGAAAAATCCATTCGGTAAAATGGGTAAGCTTTATAAATGTAAAAATAACCATCCAACTGAAAAAAAAGATAGATCTTGTACTATTTGTAATGAAAACTTATTTCTTTTAAATTATATAATGCCAAAAAATGGTTTTATTACGGCGCACTGGGAAAAACCTAAGCGTAATTTATCCTCAAGTTATAAAGCCATAAATAATGAGGTAATTCTCTTCCCACAATTAGAAAATTATCCTGCTGAAACTCTTATTAATGTTACTAATGAATTATTTGATGTCTCATATTATAAAAATTTAAAAATATATGGTTTACAAACTGGTCAGCATCATGGCTTTGTTATTTGTCAAAAATGTGGTTTCACTGAAAGAGAAACCTCGCGCAAACAATTATCGGTTTTATTTAAGCAACATAGTCCAATTCACGATAGCGATACTCGTAATAGATGTCTAGGAGCTAATGAATTAGAAGAGAAAGTATGGCGAAACTTTAATTTTATGGCTGAAATAAGAACAGATGCATTATTAATTAAATTGACTAAACAATCCACCAATTACTCAGAAAATTTATTAGTTGCTATTGGCAATGCCTTAAAATTATCTGGTTGTAATTTGTTAAGTATTAGTGAGCGTGAGCTATCTTTTATCACTTTAAAAAATAGTATTTTAATTTACGATAAACAATCTGGTGGCACGGGTTATGTTTATTCATTACTTACAAAATTATGGGATGAGTGGATTGAAAGTGCCAAAAATAGGATTTACTACTCCGATGAACATCATCAAAATTGCAATTGGGGTTGTATTAAATGTATTATAAGTTACGATACTAAATTAAATAAACTACCAAGAAAACAAGCATGGGATTATTTTACGCAGGATAAAGAATTAGTCGAAACTATATCTGAACCTGAAGTTGACGAAGAAGAACCAAGCCTTGATCTGCTTATGAGTATGCTTAAAAAATAACTTCAAATTAATTATCAAATTTAATTTTAGATTGCAATATTGCAATTATAGTTTTCATTTGTT
>JBDLTW010000104.1:0-12640 GCA_039805605.1 Pseudomonadota bacterium | reverse complement strand
ATGATTAATAATTTAAATTATTTATCAGACTATTTATCTATATAGTATTAGCATGATTATCATAAATAGATAATTAAAAGTAGGCTAATTAGATAGGTATAAATTACATTTATTAATTTCTGAAAGGTAAATCAAATATGAAAAAATTATTAGCGGTATTAGTAGCTGGTTTAGCACTTGTAGCATGTTCTCATAACCAAGAATCAGCAGCTCCTGCAGCGTCTGCAGCTGAAGCATCTGCTCCTGCGGTTGAAGCATCTGCTCCTGTTGCAGCTGAAGCATCTGCAGCTAAATAATTTAGTTGAATAAAAAATAGCCAAGCTTTTGCTTGGCTATTTTTTTCTAAGCACATTTAGCTAGTTAATTATGTTTCAAGCAATTCGTAACTATTTTACGCGAATTAAGCATATCTTTAGTGGCTACTCAACTCCTCGTTGTGTGGGTTTAGATATTGCTTCAAGCGCAATTAAAATTGTTGAATTAAATCCTGATACATTGCAAGTGCGCCGTTATAATATTGCTGGACTATCGAAAAATGCCGTATCTGAAGGTGTTATTCATGACATAGATAAAGTATCTGGTTTAATTATTAATCAATGGCGTAATTTAAATCCAGATGCAAATACAATAGCAATTTCAATTCCTTATAATGCGGTAATGATTAAACAACTTACCACACCTATCATAAAAGATCTATTTGCTTTAGACAAATTTATTTTAGAACAACTAACATTAGAATTAGACATTGAAGATATTGATTTTGATTATTCAATAATTGAACAAACTGATGATAAGCAAATAGTTAATGTAGTAGTGGCGAAAAAAGAAAAAATCGAAGAATATCAGGCAATAATTCAAATAACAGGATTAAAAGTTGCCGCTATAGATATTGAACCTTTTGCGATAGCTCATTTATTTTCAATTTTGTTAAAACGCAATCAATTAAATCAACAATTTTTATTACTTGATTTAGGTGTAACTCGTTTGCGTGTGTTTATTTTTGAAAACACTGAACAATTAGTCTTTAATGAAATTGTGGTTAATTATCGTGGATTATATGAAGATATTATCCGCCGAGTTGATTCGAATATTAATTTAGCTGAAATTACTGATATTTATTCTTACACTGCACAATTAATTAATAATAATAATTTGGCTCATGACGAATTAAATAATGCTATAATTACTGATATGCACAAAATAATTCAATTAATTAAGTCTAATTTATTGATTGAGAAAAAAATAATTCTATCTGAAGCTACACCAATTTTTTTAATTGGAGGCAATGCAGTACTTCCTAGTTTAGTCAATATTATTGGGCAACAATTTAATTGCTCAGTTAAATTAATTACTGAACTTATGCGTGGTGAAAATCAACATATACCAGAGGCTGATTTATTGCGTTTGATGACGGCTATTGCTTTAGCAACTTGGGGGCAACAACTAAATGCGAATTAATTTATACAATTATCGGGTGATGCAAATATATTATTTGAAGTTAAGGGTATATTTGCTTGGTGGTATAGGTATAGTCATCGCTTTATTACTCAATGGGTTTATTTTTGCTTATTATCAGGTACATATTATTCAACAAGAGTCGCGTAATACATTTTTAACGACCAATTTAGATATTATTAATAAAAAATTGCAACCAATTAATGATTTTAATACGCGAAGTAGTACGATTGAACGGCAATTTCAATTATTAAAGTCGGTAGAAGATCGTCGTGATGATTTAATTGGTTTTTTTCAAAATCTAGAATCAGCAACTCCCAAGCATGTTTATCTAAAACAGTTAAGTATGGAAAATGGTAATATTCAATTAGTAGGCACGGCGGCTAGTCCCTTATATCTAGCTTCATTACTAGATGGTTTGCGTAATAATCCAGATGTATTTGTTGCTCCAGAATTAATTAGCAATAATTTGGGCACAAATGATAGCTATGATTTTGTGATTAGTTTAAAATTAAAACGTAATTTAGTAGCACAGTAGTATGAATAGTTTTAAATTAAATATAAAACCTTTATATTTATGGCGATTACCATTTTTATTCTTAGGTTTATTTTTAGCTATGTTAGTTTTGTCTTATGCTATTTATAAATCTTATACTTATGAAAATCGTGATAAATTAATTAAATTAAAAAAAGAAGAGTTGACTTTAAAAACTGATTTAGAACGCAAATATAATTTATATGCTAATTTAGCACAATACAAGGCAAAAGAGTCAAATTTATTGAGCTTAGAGCAACAAATCAAGCAAATTCTGCCAATTTCAGATGAATTACCAAATATAATTATTCGAATTAATCAAGTGGCACAAGATTCTAATATTGTAATTAATAGTTTTACCCCAAAGAATCCAGCTAAAGAAGCAACTAATGCTGGGGGCTTGGCGGCGGTTCCTCCTCCTGCTAAGGCAAATTCTAGTGCTAGTGTTGCTATTGCTACGACGACCAAAGATGCTAATGCCAATCCCAGCGATAGCGAGAGTGATAAAACCAGTTATAAATTATATGGCTTAAGTGCAACTGGTTCATTTGCAGATTTTTTAATTTTTATTTATAATATTGCTAAAATACCGCGAGTAATGGAAATTACTAATTTACAATTAGCTCGGGTGACTAATGATAAAATTAGTATTAGTTGTGATATAAAAATTTTTTATAGTAATTAAAATATGCGCTACTATGTCGTGTTTGCCTTTATAATGATTAGTAATAGTTATGCATCTACTGATGATTTAGAGGTATATTTGAATAATTTACAACAGCGTAAGGTAGCCACCATGGCACCTGTTTTACCATCATATACGCCTAAACCAAATAATTATCGTCCACTACATAGTAATAATTTGTTTAGCGATACACTTTTAACGACTAATGAAGCAGATTTATTTGATAGTTTTAGTTTAGAACAATTACAAATGGTTGGTTATTTGAATTATGAAAATACTGATTATGTATTCTTACGTACGCCACATGAAACCTTAAAATTTAAGCTAGGCGATAAAATCAAAGATGGTATAATTACGCTAATCACTGCCGAATCAGTGCAAATTAATCAGACTGAGCTTGAAGGTGATACTAGTTATACCCGTAAAATTATTTTAAAACTCGATCAAGGTCAAACTAATAATCGACCAGAATTACCTAAATTATCTAAATGAAACCTATGAAAAAATTTTTACTTTTATTTATTATCCTGTTGTTTAGTTTTAATGCTAATAGTATAACTTTACAGCAAGTGACTAGTCAAATGCAAAATTCTATACAAAAAATTAAATTTACTTTTGATCTACGTTATACTTCTAAGCCTAAGTTATTTGTTGCTGGTAATAATTTGATTATTGATTTTAGTGGCATTAAGACCATGTCTAATCAACAAAATTATACGTTTGAGAATGGTTTAAGTTCTAGTTTAAATCTAGTAACTGTTGGACAACGTACTCGAGGAGTAATTAATAATGGGGCACTTTATCATTATCAATTTGCAATGGATAATAATATTCTAACGCTTACGTTAAGTAATGGTGTAGCAACCAAGTCGGTAACTAACCCAGAGGTCGGTTTAATTGGTTTAAATAAAGCAAATAATAATAATTTCGCTACGCAAATTAAAGATGTCAAATTTAGCCGTGATGATAATGGTGGTGGGGTTATTGAAATTCCCTATTCTGGAAATAGTAAAATTGAAGTAAAAGATGAGCGTTTAGGTAATAATTTAGATTTAACTTTAAATGGTGTAAGTTTTACTCAAGACTTAATTAAGCAAATTGATGTCAGTGATTTTGATACACCGATAAAATTAATTGATACTAAATCTGCAAATAATAAATTAATTTTACATATTGTTAATCGTAATCAATGGGATTATGCTTTATATCAATTACAAAATAAATTAATGATTAATATTCGTCAACTTAATGCAGCTAATTCAAACAGTTCGATACCTAGTTTAAATGAAAATAAATCTGATAAAGTTTCATTTAATTTTCAAAATATTGATGTAAGATCGCTATTACAATTATTATCTGATTTTAGTGGTTATAATATTTTAGTTAGTGACAGTGTTTCAGGTACAATGTCGATTAAATTAAATGATGTACCTTGGGATCAAGCTTTGCAAATTATTCTAACTACTAAAGGCTTAGGTATGCAACGTAATGGCAATATTATTCGAATTGCGCCGATGAGTGAGTTAGCATCATTTAGTAAACTAGAATATGATAATCAAAAAACCCAAGAAGCTAATGAACCATTAGAAACAGTTACTGTTCGTTTAAAATATTCTAAAGCCGAACAAATTCAATCGATGATTGAAAAAAATGGTTCTGGTTCTGGTGGCTCTGGGGCTAGTGGGAGTGCTTCTACTGCTAGTGGCGAAGCAAGTGGTGGTAAAAGTTCTTTATTATCATCTCGAGGTAGTTTATTAGTCGATAATCGCACCAATACCTTAATCGTTAATGATACTCCATCACATTTAAAAGATATCATGGATTTAGTTAATAAAATTGATATTCCTGTGAAACAAGTTTTGATTGAGGCGCGAATTGTTGAGGCAAATAGCAATTTTGAAAAAGATTTAGGTATGCGTTTATTATTAGCAGGAATTGGTGGTAGTACAACCTACAGTAATAATTTAGAAAATGGTTTAACGATTAATCAAGGTGGTATTGGTTCAGTTAGTGGTAATGGTTTTATTAATCAGAATTTTGGGGTATCAGGTGGTGCTTCACTGTCAACAATTTTTGCACCTAATAGCAATACTTTAATTGGTTTAGAAGTTGATGCCTTAGAATTGCAAAGTGAAGGGCGAACCATTTCTAGCCCAAAAATTGTTACAGCAAATTATCAAGCTGCGACTATACAACAAGGGGTACAAATTCCTTATCAACAAGCAAGTAGTGCTGGTAATACTAATGTTTCATTTGTTAATGCAACATTATCATTACAAGTTACTCCGCAAATTACTCAAGATGGTTATGTATTATTAAAAGTGCAAGTACAAAAAGATAGTCCCAATACTAAATTACAAGTACAAGGAACTCCTTCAATTGATACTAATAGCATTAATACGCAGGTTAGAGTCAAAGACGGTTCAACTATTTTAGTTGGTGGTATTTATATTGATGACCAACAAAATGTTGAACAAAAAATTCCATTATTAGGTGATATACCTTATTTAGGTTGGTTATTCAAATCGCAATCAACGAAGACGGCGCGTAAAGAATTACTAGTATTTATAACTCCTCGCATTGTTACGAATAGTTTAGAAAATGACAATTAATAATATTATTTTAGTCGGAATTACAGGTGTTGGTAAAACCACGATTGGTAGACTTTTAGCTGAAAAGTTAAATAAACAGTTTATTGATTTAGATAAATATATTGAGCAATTATGTGGGGTAGATATTCCTACAATTTTTGAATTAGAAGGTGAAGTAGGTTTTCGTAATCGTGAAAGTTATGCCTTAGCTAAAATAATCAATGAACAAAATGATTATGTTTTATCTTTAGGTGGCGGTTGTGTTATTCGTGCGGAAAATAGACAGTACATTCAAAATGAGGCTCACTTTGCTATTCAATTAATGGCTGACATCAATATTTTAGTTGAACGTTTAGCTAAATCACCAAATAAACGTCCATTATTAGTTCAGCAAGATTTGTATACAAGAGTTAAAAATTTATTAAATGAGCGCCAAGAGTGGTACAATCAAGTAAGTCATTTAAGTTTAAATACTTCAAAAATGAAGCCACAACAGGTAGTAGAACAAATTTATCAGATATTGTATCAGGTTTAATATTCTAATGATGAATTGTAATACTATGAATAACAGTTAAAATTTTGGGATAATAATTAAATGGCTTCTATATTAACAGCAATTAGTAACTTACTATATAAAAAGAATAATTATATTAATACAATAATATCTAGTAAGATAACTGCAAATGCAATGGGTGATAGTTTACAGTCTTATGTAGAAAATCTGTTTATTGGGGATACTGAAACTTTAACGCTAGAGCAACTAAATGAACAAAAAGAACAAATTTTTAGTTGGTTGGGAAATCAAAATAATATTCCTGATTTAATATTAAAAAATGGTGATGCAATAGAAATAAAAAAAATTGAAGGTATAGGAAATTTATCTCTAAATAGCTCATATCCAAAACAAATGTTGTCGAGTAACTCTCCTATGATAACTAGTAAATGTAAGGATTGTGAAGGTATTAATAATCAATGGGAAAAGGATCTTTGGTATATTGTAGGAACAGTGAATAAAAATAAAATCCAGTATTTGTTTTTTATTCATGGTAAATTATATGCAGCAGAGAATGCTATATATTCTAGAATAAAAAATATGATAAAATGTGGTGTAACAGAAATAGAAAATATTCAATTTTCCGAAACTAAAGAGTTGGGTAGGGTTAATAAAGTTGATCCATTGGGAATAACATCTTTAAGAATTAGAGGAATGTGGTCTATTGAGCATCCTTTTAATGTTTATAATTATTTACCAGAATTAGAAAAAAATTATGACGATAATAAAATGGTAGTATATGTTATTGTTGAAACAAGTAAATATTTAACTTTTGAAAATGATGAAAGAAAACTAGTAGAAGAAAATAATAAAGTTGCTGTTTTTGATAAAAAAATCAAAAATCCAGATAATCCAGTTCAACTAATTGATGCTAAATTAATTAAAATTGAGGTGTAAAATGAAATTAATTTCTCTTTTTGCTGGTGCTGGTGGTTTAGATTTAGGCTTTGAACAAGCTGGATTTAAAATAGAATTTGCTAATGAATACGATAAAAGTATATGGGATACTTATCGCTACAATCATCCAAATTCTTATTTAAATACACAAGATATTAGAACAATTGATGTAAATAAGTTACCTGATATTGATGGTATTATAGGTGGACCACCATGTCAAAGTTGGAGCATAGCAGGAGCTAGAAGAGGAATAGAAGATCCCCGAGGGCAATTATTTTTTAATTATATTCAGATTATTTCAGCTAAAAATCCTTTATTTTTTGTGGCAGAAAATGTTGCTGGGATGTTAAATATAAAATATAAATCTGTCATAACTGAGATTATAGAGCAATTATCTAATGCTGGTGAGTATGGGTATAATGTCCAATTTAAACTACTTAATACTGCAGAATATGGTATTCCACAGGAGCGCAAGAGAGTTTTTTTTATTGGCTATAGAAAAGATTTAAATAAAAATTTTAATTTTACTCAATTAGATCAATATAAAACTAAGACCAATTTAAAACAGACTATTTATGATCTGAAAGACGCTTTAGAGAGTAAAAATATTTTAAATCATGAATATATGAAGGGTGGATTTTCAACTATTTATCTATCAAGAAATCGGGTAAGGAGTTGGGATGAAGTTTCTTTTACCATACAAGCAGGAGGTAGGCATGCTCCACTTCATCCAGATGCGCCCAAAATGTTAAAGATTGAAAAAGATAAAATGATTTTTGTACCTGGACAAGAACATTTATATCGACGATTAACTGTCAGAGAATGTGCCAGAATTCAAACGTTTCCTGATGATTTTAAATTTATTTATAAAAATATTGCTGATGGATATAAAATGGTTGGCAATGCTGTTCCCGTTAAAATGGCAAATATTCTTGCTACAATTATTAAGTCAGATCTAGAATATATGAGTGGATTAAATAATATTCTGTAAAACCATGCTCTCTAGGGTTGGGTGATTTCAGTGTTATTAATAATTAATTTATCCACGGCAAATCCTTGTTGAGAGGCTATTTTTTTGGCCTCATCTAATTGTTCCTGACTAATATTTATATTCCGAGCTAAAACCCATAAATATTCATGATCTGGACTACCGACAATTGCTAAATTATTATAATCGGTATAAATTACCCAATAATCGCCATAAGCAAGTGATAACCAGTTTAACCATCTTAGCCAAGTTGGTAAAAAAGTTACTTTAAGTTTGGCTAAATTAGTTGACTCAACAAAATTAGCAACACCATTAGCAATACTTGGTTTATGCTCTAATGTAGTGCATTGATTAACTACAAAAATTTGTTGTGGATTATCTGGATTAGTTGAATAAGTTGCACTAATTGGTGCACGGCAATGTTGTTCAAATCGGTTAGGTAAACGAGCTATTTCATACCATTTACCCAAATACTTGTTACTGTCAAAATTATCAATTGGGGTAATTTCACTGGCATAAGTACCAATTGTATAAAGCAATAAAATAAATGAAATTAGATAGCGCATATTATATTCCTGTTTAAGATTATAGTTAGTAAAAGCAAAATAAATGTTCTTTTTAAAATCATTGATTTAATCCAGATAAAGCCATTTTTTTCTGGTTTGCCAATCTGGCATATAGGTAGCCAAATAATTATAAAACCGATGATCATGATTATAGTGAATTAGATGAACTAATTCATGGAAAATTACGTATTCAATTGCTCGAGGATGCTGTTTGATTAATTCTAGATTTAAGTTAATATAGGATAATTGAGGATTACATGATCCCCAGCGAGTTTTCATCTTCCGAATCGAAATTTTATTGACGGATTGCTTGATAATTGGCGTATATTTAGCAATAATTTTGGCAAAATAATCTTGCGCTTTTTGTTGATACCATGTATCAATAAGTTGTTGTTTACGAACCAGATTATTCTTATTCAATAGATTAACATAAAGATAACCACCAATTAATTTGACTGATTCATCATTAGCTGTTGATATTTTAAGGCGATAATTACGCCCTAAATATCTAAAATTTTCGCCACTGACTAATTCTTTTACTGTTGGTGGAGTAAATTGCTTAAAATATTCTAACTGTTTAATTATCCAATCTTGCCGTTTGTGTAACACTTGATCAATTTCATGCTGTAATGTGTTTAGCGGAATAGTTAAAATAATCTCAAGGTTTGGTTTAACTTTGATACTAATATTCTTAACATCTTTACGGATAATTTGAATATTATCTAGCATAATTATTAATTCCAATCGAGCGAATTTGGTCAATTAATTCAATTGTATCGTTAAATTTAATCCCAAATTTTTTTTCTAGACCATAGATAATGTCATCAACCGACTGATCTATTATGTTTTGAACATCTCGATTATGTTGCCAATCAGGTTTTTTAGCAGATTGTTTAAATATTTCATCAAATTGTAGCACTACTTGAATAAATTTATATGAAGGTATTTGAGCTATACTGCTATTTTGCAGGTTATCATATAAAGCCCGAGCATTTGGCTTATTACCAATTTCTGTAGGATATTGCTCTTCTTCATCAGTTTTGTTAGTAGTCAGAAGGGTATGGATATCTTGAGCATGTTTAAGTTTTTCTTCATCAGTTAATCGACCTTCTTTATACTTTTCAATAAGTTGTTCAATTTTCTGTGATAGTTTATTATAAAAACTAGGATTTTGTTCACGTTTTTCTTGAATAACTTTAGTCATCGCACTAAGAATGGTATCAGCTTTGGCATTATTTCCTTTTACTCGTGCAAGTTCCTGTTCAAAATCTTCATCAAAAATATTAACTAATTTGGTTAACTGATTTACTTCTTCAGCACTAATAAAAGTATCAAGAAGTTTTTGCATCTCTTTTTCATATTTACCAAAATCAACTTCTTCATGGTAGCGGATTTTTATTGCACGGCGAAGTTCACTGTAAAATTTTAAGGATTTTTTATATTGTTCAATTATGTCTTGAGATAATATTTCATCATATTTATCACTTGATAAGGTTAATTTTAAAGCTCGAGCAAACTGCGATAACAATTCATAAAATTCTTTACGTTTACTAGCATTAGCTAAATAAACTTGATAACTTTCTTGATCAAATTTATGCTCAACAGGTTTAAATAAATCATGTAAATGTGAATAAAAGGTTTTGACTTTAGCTATTTCAGTTTTCACATCAATTACTGCACCTGCTAAATCTTCTTCAGCAAATCCAGCTAAAGCTCCGTATGAAGTTAATGCAGAATCTAAATTACCGAGTAAGCCACGATAATCAACAATAAATCCAAACTCTTTACCATCATAAAGGCGGTTTACTCGTGCGATGGCTTGTAATAAATTATGTTCTTTAAGATCTTTATCAATATATAATACGGTAGCTCGTGGTGCGTCAAAACCTGTGAGTAATTTATCTACCACAATTAAGAGCTCGATTTCATCACCATTAATAAATTTACTTTCAATGCTATCTAAATATTGTTGTTCATTTGCATATTCTTGTAAGATTTTATCCCATGCTTTTGCTACATAGTTTTTATTAGTTGTATCAACTTCATCATGACCTTCACGGCTATCTGGTGCTGAAATTACAACAGTAGTTTTAATATCACCATATAGCTCAAATAACTCATGGTATTTAACTGCTTCATACTTGCTGCTTGTAGCAAGCATTGCCTTAAAACCTGTACCTTTGAGACTATTTAAATAATGTTGATTAATATCTAGTGCAATCATTTCTAATCGACGCTCACTTGAGGCAACATGGCTAAATCTTGCCCATTTATGTTTTAGATCTGCTTTTTGTTCGGCGTTAAGATTTTTGCTAATCATTTCAAAACGGCGATCTAAACCAGATTTATCATTAATCCATTGGTCAACCAAACGTCCTTCATATAGAAGTGGTAGCACGGCTTTATCTTCTATTGCCTGATTGATCGGATAACTATGAATTAAACCACCAAATTTAGCAATTGAGTTTTTTTCACGCTTAAGTAATGGCGTACCAGTAAAACCTAAATAACAAGCATGGGGAAAAACTTTTTTCATAGCTTTATGTAAATCGCCACCTTGTGTACGATGAGACTCATCAACCAAAATAAAAATATTATTATCTGCAAATACTACTTTTTCATTTTTTACTGTTTCAAACTTATGTATTAAAGTTGTAATAATCGTAGTATTAGCATGTAATTTTTCAATTAAATCATGTCCACTACCTGCACGTTGTGCTGATACTTCACTATTTTGAAAAGTTTCATGAATTTGTGAATCTAGATCTTTACGATCAGTAACTACAATAATTCGTGAGTTAGCTATTTTTTTAATTAATAACTTAGTTAGCATTACCATCGTTAGGGATTTACCACTGCCTTGGGTATGCCAAATTAAGCCACCTGCACGACTTCCATTAGTATTAATGTGTTCAATTTTGTTAAGAATTTTTTTTATTGCAAAATATTGTTGATAACGAGCAACTTTCTTAACTCTTTTATCAAAAATAATAAACGAATAAATTAATTCTAATACTCGGGATTTGCTAAATAAGCTAAACACACTTTGATCTAACTTACATATAGTACGGTTGGTAATTAATTGATTAAGTTCGGCATTACCATGTTGTTCTTCCCATATTGCATAAAATTTAGCAGGAGTATTAGTCGTAGCATATTTGGGATTAAAATTATTTCCAGCTAAGGTTAATTGCACATATTTAAATAAGTGTGGAATTTCATTAAAACCTTGATTACGTAGCATTTGAGAAATACCTTGCTCAGTATTTACACTTGATTTTTTTAATTCAATTACGGCAAAAGGAATACCATTGATAAACAAAACTAAATCAGGACGACGGGTTTTTTCTGACTCCGTGGTAATGATACGATTAACGCTATATTCCTCGCTAACATGAAATACATTATTATCCAGATTATTAAAATCAATATAACGTAGTGAGAAGCTTTTTTTATTGCCATCACTTAGTTCTTCATCATAGCTAGTACCTAATATCAATTTATCTGTAATTTTCTGATTAGCAGTAATTAAACCGTCATTAAGTGGAACGTTTAATTCTTCTACAGCCCGAGAAATATTTTTAGCTGAGAATTTATAGGTAATACCTTTATATTCAAACGAATTAATTTTTTGTAATTGGCTTAATAAAATTTCTTTAAGTACTACTTCACTCAAATGGTTATTACGTAGTGCCACATTTTCCTCACGGCTAATATAAATATAGCCCATTGATTTTAATAATTTAATGGTATTTTGTTGAATTATATTTTCATTATTTTGTGGTATCATCTAGTTTTCTCCCCTTTGACATCCTTCCCGCCTTAATGGCGATGGATTCACGTTGCTAAGTTTGGTTTGGCTAATTTGGTGGGTTTCTGCTTAAGCGTAGGCATTCCATCTACTTCACAGGCTAATACGGCAAATATTGCGACTTTTATATTTATACTTGCATTTAGGTCTGCATTCAGTGAGAGTTTACACTTTGCACATTTAAAATTTGCTTGGTTTTTGCGATTATCTGCGTGTATGTGTCCATAATTTGGTGTTGTTAATATATGATATGTGGATAATTATTCCACTTAGCCATTAATAGTTTTATTGGTAATAATAGCATTTTTTTAGACTTAGTTCTGGTCGTAGCCTAGCTAAAAAGTGTCTAAATATGCTATTATCCCTCAACTGTGTAAGTTTGTGCCTTTGAACAAATATGTTTTTCATGAGGAATAAATTCATTATATGATTTCCAGTGGTCTGTCATTACTTTTCCTACTGCTATATCTGTTTTTCCATAACTTTTTATCCAATTATATATTGATACGTGGCTAACATTCAATAATCTACCTATAGATTTAAACCCTAGTTATTCCAA
>JBDLTW010000103.1:0-14651 GCA_039805605.1 Pseudomonadota bacterium | reverse complement strand
GTTATCTACGTATGCCTTACCAGATTGTATAGTTGTTGCAATAGCTAAATTGTTAACGGATAATGCTAAGAATGATAATAATTTAATATATTTTTTCATATTTTTAACTCTTTTTATAATATTAGTCTAAATTAAAGACGTAATTATATATTATAATATAATAAAAAGTCAACTATATTCTATATTAAATGTGACTTACTCAAATAACTTAATTGGGGAGAGTGTTTCAACAATTTCTTGCCTACAAGCTTAAATATAATTTAGGCATTAAGCATAATTAGGATGGGTATACAAGAATGCTTAAGGTGGACACATACATGCAGATAATCGCAAAAACCAAGCGAGTTTTAGATGTGTAAAGTGTAGAATATCAATGAATGCAGATCTTGACCCAAGGTTAAATATAAAAAGCTACAGTGTTTTTGGTGTTAACATGTGGAGTAAATGAAATGGCAAGCATTCAAAATGCTATGCTGAAGCTGGAGCCCACTGAATAGACTAAACCAAGACATGTTTTGGTTTAGCCACATAAGAGTTATTGCCCTTTAGGGCGGTGAGGATGTCAATGACAGCGTGGTTTGATAAAATTTTTACTAGCTAAGCGTAATTTAATTACCATGAGCATTGCTTCTTTAAAAATACTTCCTGACATTTTCGATTGCCCGAGAACTCGATCTTCAAAAATAATTGGTAATTCTTTAATTTTAAATTTATTTAAATAAGCTTTATAAGTAGTTTCAATTTGAAAACAATATCCTGTTGATTGTAAAGTATTGACATCAATAGTTGCTAAAACTTCACGCCGAAAGCATTTAAAACCACCAGTCAAATCATTAAATGGTAAACCAAGGACAATTTTAGCATACAGGCTACCACCTCGGCTAATAATTTTACGTTTTAAACTCCAGTTAACTACGCCACCACCTGCTACATAACGACTGCCTAATACTAAATCATAATTACTCAATGCTTCAAACATATTTGGTAGATACTTAGGGCTGTGTGAAAAATCAGCATCCATTTGTCCGATAACATCATAATTGCGCTCTAATCCCCAATTAAATCCAGCTACATATGCAGTACCCAGACCTAATTTACCTGCTCGTTTCATGAGAAATAACTGATTAATATATTTAGTTTTTGCCAAATTTTCAACAATTTCATAGGTTTTATCTGGTGAATTATCATCAATTACTAAAATGTGAGTATCAGGAACTGCTTTAAATACCTCAAATAACATTTGCTCAATATTATCTCGCTCATTATAAGTAGCGATAATAATCATTTTTTTCATACGTAAATTTTCCTTTCGGGGTAACTTTAATGCTATTATTTTTATTAAGTATGGTATATTATATTGATGACCATCATTAATGATAGAATATTTTGCACTTAGACAAAATTTTTAGATAACCATTATTTTACCATAAATTAAGAGACCAGCTTAGTTGGATTAATTGGTTTACCTAAATGGCGTAATTCAAAATAAACTCCGCCCATTGGCTGATTATTTTCATTACCACTAGTACCAATTACTTGCCCAGCTTGTACTTTACTACCTTTAGTAACTTTAGCTAAAATTCCACTATACACTGAATTATAGTTATCACCATGATCAATTACCACAATTTGTCCAAAGCCAGGTAAATTATCACTAAATAAAACAGTACCATTAGAAATAGCATGAATGGGACTATTATCGCTAGAATTAAATAAAATGCCCATATTTTTTACGCTATCACGAATCTGTCCAAAGCCTACGCTAATTTTACCCTGTAATGGTTTGGCTAGTTTGCGTTTTAAAAATGGTGAATTATCCGTGAAACTATTGTCAATTTTATCCGTTTGAATTTCAATATTATTGTTTGTGTCTTTATTAGCTAATTCGTCATTTTGCGTTTGAGTATTCGAATTGCGTTGGCTTTTTTTCTTTTGTTTCGCTTGTTTTTGAGCTTCTAAGCGTTGTTGGCGGTCCTTTTGTTCACTTAGCAGTAAATTTTTAAGTAGAGAGTTCAGCTGTTGTTGTTGCTGTTTTAAATTAGATAGTTTGCTAGTTTCAACAATAATTTGTTGTTTAACCTGAATGGCCTGTTGTTTTGTCTGCGTTGTGCTTTCTAATAATTGTTGGTATTGTTTAGAGGTAAAGCCTAATTTTTGATTTAAATTATTAATTTTTAATTGTAAATTTTGATTTAATTGTTGAAGTTGGTCTAATTGTTTGTTTAATTGTATAAATTTTTGTTGTTGTGCACGTAATAAGTTAATGATATAAATTTTTTTGCGCTCTTGCTCAAGAGTTTGATTATCATTAAGTAAAGTATTATGGGTTTGTTGTAGCTGTTGAATTTGTTGGTATAAAGCTAAAACACCTGCGTTAACTGTGTTTTTTGCTTGTTCGGTTGCTTGATTTAATTGTGGCAAAGATTGAGCCAATTCTGATAATTGAGCTAAATCATTATTTCGTTGTTCATTAAGCTGTTTGAGTAAATTTTCTGAACGAATAATTGCCATTTTGGAGTTTTTTAATGCTTTATCTAGTTGTTGCTTTTGTTGTTGCTTAGAACTCAAACTTTGATTAATTTGTTGAATTTGTGAGTTTAATTCATTTAAATTATTACTTAATATTTTTTTATTTGCACCATAAACAGAATTAATTATAAGACTAGTACAAGTTACAATAATTAATTTATTAAATCTATTTATCATTCTTACCCTTGTGTAAATATTAATTGCTAATTGAATGTTTGCTCTCAAATACCTAGAAAATATGCCACAAAAATTAATTTTTTATGGCATATTTATAGCAAATGATCTTAATTATAACATATTTAAATTAAAGCAGGTGGTTGATATTAATTAATAATAGCTTGGTATAGTTTAATATTTTATATAGATTGTAAGTAATTTTTAACTACACCAATAAAATACCCGCCACATAATAGCATAGTAATGCAAAAACTTGCTGGTAAATTAGCATAATAAGCAATCACTAAAGCTCCAATAACTGCACAATTAGCACTAAAAAAGCTAATTAACATAATTGTACCTAAAGATTGCCCCCATTGCAAAGCAATTGCACCTGGAATAATTAATAGGACAAATACCAGTAAGGCACCAACTATTTGACAGGCCATGGAAACGGTAATAGCTATAATCAATAAAAAAATAATAGATAAACTGCGTAGTGGAATATTTTTTGAACGAGCTACAATTGGATCAAGTGAACTAAACCATAAAGGGCGTAAAACTATTCCCAATGTGACCAAAATTATACTCGCTAGACCAATTAATTGCTTTAATTGTTGATGAGATACAGCAAATATATTACCAAATAAAATACTCATAACTCCACCAGCATAGTTATTTTGAAATAAAAATAAAAAATATACACCAAGTCCGAGTACAAATGTTAGTACTACTCCAACCGCTAAATCATTTTTTTTAACTTTATCGCTCATAATTCCAATGACAATAGCAGCTAGAATATTTAAATAAAGTTGACCACTAAATGCAGAAATTCCACATAAACCAGCCCCAGCTGCGCCTGTAATACTCATATGTCCAAGAGCGTGAGCGGCAAAAGCACTACGACGTAATATTATAAAGACACTAACAATCGCACAAATACTAGCAATTATTAGCCCAGACATCAGTGCATTACGCATAAAATCATATGCCCACATAGCTATCTTCCTTAACACACTCAATTGTTTGACAAAAATGTACACCACTAGTAGTAAAGTGAATAAACGCATCTAGATGTTCGGCTATTTCATGCATATCGTGTGAAATAATTAATACTCCTAATTCACGGCTTTGTTGAATTTTTTGTAAAGATTGGATAAAATGTTGTTTGGCATGAGGATCTAAATCAGCCAAAGGTTCATCAAGTAATAATAAACGAGGTTGATTAATTAAAGCTTGAGCTAAATAAATCCGTTTTTTTTGCCCACCAGATAAAGTATTAAATGGTTGATTGGCATAAGAACTTGCGCCGACTAAATCAATTAATTCTAATACTTGTTGATTTAATTTACTATTGTGCCATGGAAGACCCCATTTCCAGCCTTGATAACTACTCATAATTAAACTAATACCGCTCATATAGTCAGATAAATTTATTTCACGTTCTTGCGGAATATATGAAATTTGGCGATTACTAGCACCAGGCACTTGATTTAAAATAGTTAAACTACCTGATACTGGAGTTAAATTACCTAAAATTGTTTTTAAAAATGTCGATTTTCCTACTCCATTTTTACCAATAATTCCAATCCATTGATTATCTTCAATAGTTAAATTAAATTTAGGCGTAATTGGTGTATTATAACCAAGAACTAAATCGTTACAAACTATCATTGATTAGTTACCGCTAATGCTTTAGTTGTTGCTTGAATTTCATTGCGTAACCAATGATTAACTGTTAATTGATTAGGCATAGTTTCACTAACTCCAACTACTTGAATTTTTTGTTGCTTAGCTAATTCTTGCATATTTTTAGTTACTGGTTCGGTAACTTGATTGTTATAGAATAATATTTTCACTTTTTTATGAGTTAATAAATTTTGATAACTAGCGATTATTTGAGGAGTTGGTTCGGTGTCATTCATAATTTTCCATTGAAAATCATTGCCAAGCATAGTTAAACCTAATGCTTGAGCCATATAACCATAAACAGGTTCAGTTGCAGTGACGGGAGTGCCTTGATATTTGGCTTTGGTTTGAGCTATTAGCTGAATTACTTTGGCATGTTCAGCTAAGAAATTGTTTAAATTATTTGTAATTGTGGTTTTAGATTGTGGATTTAATTGAATTAACTTAGTAGCAATTAGATTAGCTAGTTTAGGAAATGTTTCTGGTTTATACCATAAATGTGGATTTTCTCCATCTTTTACACCAACTAAATCTGCAACTTTAATTAAACTAACCTGATTATTTCTAGAATTAGTAGCTAACATTTGCTCCATCCAACTATCGTAACCTGCTCCATTATAAATAATAATTTGCGCTTTTGATAAGCTTCTATTTAGCGCAGGAGAAGTTGTAAATAAATGTGGATCAGCATCTGGATTACTAATAATACTTTGTACTTTTACTTGATCACCACCAATTTCACGAACTAATTCGCCATAGAAATTTTCGGCTGCAATTACAGTTATTGGTGATGCATGAACTGATAAAATAGATAAACCGCTTAAGGATAGCATTAGTAACAATTTTCGCATAATTTAATAAAGTCCTTGTTGGAAATAATGATTTTATATACACAGATTTTATATTTTAGCATTATTCTATGCAAATGTCAATAGTTATTAGCTCTGTTTCTTAAATGAAAAATGTTGTAAAGTTGCTACAAAAAAAATCTTTAAACACTTAAAAGTAAAAAAAAATGAAAAAAGTTAATTTTTTATTTGGCAATTTGCCAAAGATACGCTATAATAACGTCATGTGCTTAACAAAGGCTTTCAATATAGCCCGATGCATGAGAATGAAAACGTTAACTTTATGATTTTAATTTTATATTAAACAAAGGATTTATTAACATGAAAAAATTACTTGCGGTAATTATTGCTAGTGCTTCTGTAACTGCTGTAGCAGAGTCTTTCCAAGATTTTAATAATAATTTATATTTACAATATGGTTATATTTCACCAGATAATGGTAGTACTTATACAAACAAAGGCGCAGTTAGCTTACCAAATACTAGCGACTGGGGTGTGGGTGGAACAATCCAAACTAAAAATAATATCTGGTTTAATGGTGATGTATTAGCTGGTTCTGCTACTAAATCTGTAAATGGAACATCTTACAGTGCTAGCAACTATTTAATTACTACTAGAACAGGTTATGCTTTCTCTGTATTTGATGGTGGTTCACAAGGTTTACAAGTAATTCCTTACGCATTGTTAGGAACTGGTAATGTAACAGTAAGTGGTACTAATACTAATAGTACTCAAGCTACAGTATTCAACTGGGGTGCTGGTGCTAAAACTGAATATCGTTTAGGCGATGCGTTAAAAGCATCTTTAGATTTAGCTACATTTGGCTCTAATGGTGGTAAAGATTTAAATGATAACGGGTCAACTTCAACTGATACATTTATGTATTCAGTAAGCCCAGAAGTACAATATGATATCAGCAAAACATTCTTAGTATCTGTTGGTTATACTTATACTAATGCATTCAATAGCAATGGTAATGACCTTGGTAACAATGGTACTTCAGTTGTTTCTGCAAAAGTTGGTTATTTATTCTAGTCTAATATAAATTTAGATAAAAAAGGCAATCAGATTAGATTGCCTTTTTATATTGCTTGATGGATAATAACATATTATCTTTCTGATTGATAAGGTTAAAATTATCTGCAAATAGTTTACTATTATAAATTAAGTTATGCTATAATTACGCCCTAATTGGTGGATAGTTGGGTTCCTTAAGTCTCATTGAGCACCTACTATCTGAATATAAAATTTGCGATTAATAAGGGTGTAACATGCCTAAAATGAAATCAAAATCAGGTGCTAAAAAACGCTTTATCGTGCAAGGTAGCGGTGGCATCAAACGTGCTAAAGCATTCAAACGTCATATTTTGACTAAGAAAACAACTAAAAACAAACGTCAGTTACGTGGTACAGTACAAGTGAACGCTAGTGATATGGGTCACGTACGTAGCATGTTGCCTTACGCATAAATTAAGGAGTTATAAAGAATGCCTAGAGTAAAACGTGGTGTCGTAGCGCGTGCACGTCACAAAAAAATTATCGCCTTAGCTAAAGGTTATCGTGGTCGTCGTGGAAATGTATTCCGCGTAGCTAAACAAGCGGTTATGAAAGCTGGTCAATATGCTTATCGTGATCGTCGCCAAAGAAAACGTCAATTCCGTAGCTTATGGATTGCACGTATTAATGCTGGTTGCCGTGAATTAGGTTTAACGTATAGCCGTTTTATTAACGGTTTGTCTAAAGCTGAAGTAGCTGTAGATCGTAAAGTATTATCTGATTTAGCAATCCATGATAAAGTAGCATTTGCGAAATTCGTAGAAATTGCAAAAAGCAAATTAGCATAATTAAGCGATTTGTTTTATAATAATGGGGGCTGGTTCAGTCCCTATTTTTTTTGCTTTATAGGAAAGTGCTATGGAGAAATTTTTAATTAAAGATAAACAAGTACAACAAAGGGTTGTTAATTCATTAGAAAAGCTTTGGGATTTAACTGATGATTTAGTTGAATTCTATCCGCGTTATCCAGAATATACCATAACTGTTTTTGGTTCAGCACGTATTCCAGAAACATCATTGGTTTATCAAGATATTGTTGAATTTAGTGCAATTTTATCTCGCTTAGAATGTAATGTAGTTACTGGTGGTGGTCCTGGGGTAATGGAAGCCGCTAATTGTGGTGCTCAACAAGGTAAATTAGCTAATTCTCCAGTAAAATCAGTTGGAATAAATATTGAATTACCTTTTGAACAAACCAATAATCCGTATTTAGACGAATGTTTTCCCCATAAAACCTTTTTTACTCGGTTACAGCACTTTGTTGCTATATCTGATTGTTTTGTCGCTTTTTATGGTGGTATTGGTACAGTATTGGAGATTTTAACTGTATTACAGTTAATGCAAGTAAAGAAAATTGAAAATTGTAAACTAATTTTAGTTGGTGAAATGTGGCATGGTTTAATCAAGTGGTTTGAAGCTGAAATGCTTAAAGAAGATATGCAGCTCATTCACCAAGGTGATTTATTAATTCCGCAGGTTGTAAATCATTATCAAGATGCCTTAGACATAATTAAACAACATAAAATTCAACAAAATTTTTAATTAATAAGGTAAATAAAATTATGCAACAACAATTAACTAGCGTATTAACTACTGGTTTATCTGAATTACAACAGATTAATTCACTGTCCGAGTTAGAGCTATTACGCACTCGCTATACAGGAAAAAATGGTGTAATTACTAGTTTTATGCAACAATTAAAACAAATTGAGCCAGAACAACGTAAAGAATATGGTGCACAAGTTAATGCAGTTAAATTAGAATTTGAAACAGCATTAAATCAAAAAAAACAAGCATTAATTGAGCAAGAGTTAGTTAATAAATTAGCAACAGAAACTATCGATGTATCTTTATCTGGTCGAGGGACTGCTCAAGGAAGCTTACATCCTGTCAATTTAACTTTAAATCGTTTGATTAGCCTTTTTGCACAATTAGGCTTTGTCGTTGCTGATGGTCCAGAAATTGAAACTGATTATTATAATTTTAAAGCTCTAAATATTCCTGATAATCATCCAGCACGTGCCATGCAAGATACTTTTTATACGCAAAATGGCAATATTTTGCGCACTCACACTTCACCAATTCAAATTCGCTTTGCTGAACAAACTCAGCCACCAATTAAAGTAATTGCTCCTGGACGAGTTTATCGGGTAGATATGGATGCTACTCATTCACCAATGTTTCATCAAATGGAGTTATTGTGGATTGACCAAGGAATTAGTTTTGCTAATTTAAAAGCAATTATTATTGATTTTATGCGTAAATTTTTTGAGGATGATAATTTAGCGGTGCGTTTTCGTGCTTCATTCTTCCCTTTCACTGAGCCTTCTGCTGAAATTGATATTTATTTTGCTAAAACTGGTAAATGGCTAGAAGTTGGTGGTTGTGGTATGGTGCATCCTAATGTATTACAGTATATGAATATTGATGCTGAACAATTTAGTGGCTTTGCTTTTGGTTTTGGTATTGATCGTTTAGCTATGTTAAAATATGGTATTACTGATTTACGCTTGATGTTTGATAATGATTTGGATTTTTTAACGCAGTTTAAGGGTTAGAACAATGAAAATTTCATGGAACCATTTACAAAATTTATTTGACGATCAATTAGATAAAACTTTAGTTTTAGAACGTTTAACTATGGCAGGGTTAGAAGTTGAAGATGAAAATCCTATTGCGCCACAGTTTAGCGGTGTGGTTGTTGGTCAAGTAGTTGAATGTAATAAACATCCAGATGCGGATAAATTATCTTTATGTAAAGTTGATATTGGGCAAAATGAGTTATTATCTATTATTTGCGGTGCAACTAATGTTGCTGTAGGTATTAAAATTCCATGTGCAACGATTGGCGCAGTATTACCTAATAATTTTATTATTACTGAGCGGAAGATGCGTGGGATTATTTCTTATGGTATGTTATGTGCAGGAGATGAATTAGGTTGTCCAAATGGTGTTGATGGCTTGTTGATTTTACCTGCGGATGCACCATTAGGTATGGATATTCGTCAATATTTAGATTTAGATGATTTAATTATTGAGTTTAAAATTACTCCTAATCGTGGTGATTGTTTATCGTATCGTGGTTTAGCACGCGAAGTGGCTGCATTAACCAATTATAAGTTAAAAAGCGTAGTTAATTATTCTTTACCTGAATTAGATGCGTCTGATTTGCAACTGGTAGTTGAAGCAAATAATGAATGTCCTAACTACGCTGGATTAGTTATGCACCAAATTAATAATCAACATCAATCACCATTATGGCTACAACGCCAGTTAGAACGTAGCGGAATTCGCCCAATTAATCCTTTGGTTGATATTGGTAATTATGTTATGCTAGAATTGGGACAACCATTACACATCTTTGATTTAAATGCAATTGGTGGACAAATTAAAGTTCGTTTAGCTCAAGAAAATGAGCAAATAACTTTGCTTGATGATAAAACGGTTAAGTTAACTGCGGATAGTTTAATTATTACCAATTATGCTAATCAAGCAGTTGCTATTGCTGGAGTAATGGGGAGTTTAAATTCTGGAGTTAGTTCAATAACTCAGGCTATTGTAATTGAAAGTGCAAGTTTTGATCCTCAAATAATCCAAGGTAAAGCTAAATATTATGGGGTAAGTTCAGAAGCAGCTTTTCGCTTTGAGCGAGGTGTTGATCCACAAATAACTAAACTGGCATTAGCTTTAGCTCAACAATTAGTTAGTGAAATTTGTGGTGGACAAATCGATCAACAAATTAACTTTACTAATCCACATGCTAAATTATTTGACAAACCTGTAATTGAATTAACTTGGTTGGAAATTAGTCGTTTAATTGGTCAAGAATTACCTCAAGCTACGATTACACAAATTTTATTAGCATTGGGTTGTCAAGTTACAAGTTGCGCTGATAAATTACAGCTAACTGTGCCAAGCTATCGTTTTGATTTGAAAATTAAACAAGACATTATTGAAGAAATTATTCGTGTTTATGGTTATGATCGAATTGAAGCTAAATTACCTGTATTAGCTCAAGGATTAAATTATTTAGATCCTAAACTAACTAAAACTAATTTAATCAAGCAAATTTTAGTTGGTTATGGTTTTAGTGAAATTATTAGTTATGCCTTTATTGAAGAAAAATATGCAAAATTGTTTGCCAATAATAGCAAGTATCTGGTAAAATTACAGAATTCGATCGCTGGATTAGCGGTAATGCGTGATAATTTGGTTGCAGGACTGATTAAAAGTTTACAATATAATGTAAATCGTGGTCAGGATAGTATTCGCTTATTTGAAGTAGCTCGGGTATTTAATGGTGAAGATATTGCCCAGCAACCAATTAATTTAGCTGGGTTAATCTATGGATTTAATCAGGCTAAAACTTGGAATATGCCACCAAGAGAAGTAGATTTCTATGATCTAAGTATGGTAGTTCAGCAGTTACTCGAGCATTTTGGTAGCGTGAAAATTACCAGTGCTCAAGCCTATCCATATATGCATCCTGGACGTTGTGGAGAAATTCATTTGAATAATCAAGCAATTGGTTATATTTGGCAATTACATCCACAATTGTTAGCTGAATTAGGTTTAACTAGTGCACCATATTTGTTTGAAATCAAATTAGATCAATTAGAATTTCCTCAAGTAGTTAAATCTACTAGTGTGAGTAAATTTCAAAAAGTAACTCGCGATTTAGCCTTCATTTTAGATAAGCAAATTGAAGTTGGTCAAATTATTCAACAGATTAATCTATTACATTTAACTGAATTAACTTCATGTAATGTATTTGATATATTTAGTGGTGGTAATTTAGCTAGTCATCAAAAGAGTGTGGCATTTAATTTAGTATTCCAAGCTAATCGTACTTTAACTGATGAAGATATTAATCCTTCTTTAGAACAAATCAAACAATTAGTGATCGAGAATTTCGGCGGTAGTTTACGCTAACAGTTAATTTAATTTTATTTTTTATGAGGTATTTACTATTATGACAAAAACTGTGACTAAAAATGACTTAATTCAAGTAGTAATGGATAGTTCAGATTTGACTCGTGCAGAAGCATATCGTTTAGTTGAAGATTTTTTTGATGTAATCATTAAAGGTCTTGAATCTGGTAATGAAATCAAAGTTTCTGGCTTTGGGAACTTTGTATTACGTGATAAAAAGGCTCGTATGGGACGTAATCCTAAAACTAAACAAGAATATCCAATTAGCGCACGTCGAGTAGTGTCTTTTCATACCAGTAATTTATTGAAAGATCAGATCAAAAGTAATAAGACTGAGTAAATCAATCAATTAAATAACCAAGTAGTTTAGTGGGATAATAACCATAAAATAAATGTGGAAATTTTTAAAGTGTGGTAAAATAATGGCTAATCAAATTTCACAAAATAATAAACCAATTAAAAAAAATTATTGGAAAGAAATTTTGTGTTTATTAATTGTTAAAGCAGTGTTATTAACTGGTCTATGGTATGTTTGTTTCAAAGATCCCATAGTTATGGATGATAAAACTGCAGGTGAGCATATTTTTCATTAATTTTTAGAGGTGACACAATGGAAACACTGGTTGACTTGTCGCGGCTACAGTTTGCGATAACAGCAATGTACCACTTTATTTTTGTACCACTAACCCTTGGTATGACATGGTTACTTGTAATTATGGAAACAGTTTATGTAATTACAGGTAAACAAATTTATAAAGATATGACTAAATTTTGGGGTAAATTATTTGGCATTAATTTTGCCATTGGCGTTACAACTGGTTTAACTATGGAGTTTCAGTTTGGTACTAACTGGGCATATTATTCACATTATGTTGGTGATATCTTCGGTGTTCCACTTGCTATTGAAGGCTTGATGGCATTCTTCTTAGAATCTACCTTTATTGGTATGTTTTTCTTTTCTTGGGATCGGGTTTCTAAAAAACAACATTTATTATTTACAGTATTAGTAGCAATCGGTTCTAATTTGTCTGCATTATGGATTTTAGTTGCTAATGGTTGGATGCAAGATCCAGTTGGAACGGTATTTAATCCAATTACTATGCGAATGGAATTATTAAGTTTCTTTGCGGTATTGTTTAGCCCTGTAGCTCAAGCTAAATTCTTCCATACAGTGTGTGCAGGTTATGTAACTGCTTCAGTATTTGTATTAGGAATTTCTTCATATTATTTATTAAAAAAACAAGATTTACCATTTGCTCGTCGCTCATTTAAAATTTCTGCCTTATTTGGTTTATTCGCTTCAGTCGCAGTAATTATTATGGGGGATCAATCTGGTTTATATGTTTATCATGCGCAACCGTCAAAATTAGTTGCAATTGAAGGGATTTGGCACACCGAACAAGCTCCCGTAAGTTGGTCTTTATTAGCTTGGCCTGATCGTGAAAAACATGAAAATACTTTTGATATTAGAATTCCCTATGCTGGTAGCTTAATGTTAAATCATAATTTTACCGATCCTGTGAAGGGTGCGGATGAAATCATTGCGGAAAATAAACAAAAAATTATTAAAGGTCAACAAACATTATTGGAGTTAGAGCAATTCCGTAAGAATCCACAAGATACTTCATTAGTAGCTGATATTAAAGCTAACTCGGAATATTTAGGCTATGGTTTATTGCTTAAAAAATATACTGATAATGTAGCAGATGCTACGCCACAAATGATTGATCAAGC
Source organism: Pseudomonadota bacterium (assembly GCA_039805605.1). GTDB lineage: Bacteria > Pseudomonadota > Gammaproteobacteria > Burkholderiales > UBA11063 > Aquella. The sequence continues at coordinate 1,707 of JBDLTW010000103.1, read as the reverse complement.
GGCTGAAGATACAATACCAAATTCATGGCCACTATATTATAGCTTCCGCCTAATGGTATTCTTTGGTATTTCTTATTTCTTATTATTTTCTATTGCGACTTTCTACTCATTTGGTAATCGTACTAGCTTTGAAACTAAATCATGCTTATTAAAATTTGCTTTATATTGGATTCCTACGCCATGGTTAGCAAGTTGGGCTGGTTGGTTTGTTGCTGAGTATGGTCGTCAACCATGGACAATTTTTGGTATTTTACCAACCTATCAGTCAGCATCTAGTTTATCAAGTGGGGAACTTATTTTCTCCTTGACAGGATTTTTTGTTATCTATACTTTATTATTAGTTGTAGAGTTGTATTTAATGTTTAAATATGCTCGATTAGGTCCTTCTAGTTTGGGTAGTGGTAAATATCATTTTGAAACACAGGAGAAATAACATGGAATATGCAATTTTACGTGTTATCTGGTGGGTATTAGTTGGAGTTTTACTTATCGGCTTAATGGTTATGGATGGTCATGACATGGGGGTTGGAACTTTATCTCCATTTGTTGGTAAAACTGATGCTGAACGTAGGGTAGCAATTAACTCAGTTGCTCCACACTGGGATGGTAATCAAGTTTGGTTTATTACTGCTGGTGGTGCAGTGTTTGCAGCTTGGCCATTAGTTTATGCTGCTTCGTTCTCAATGTTATATATTGCAATCCTAGCCGTATTGTGGACATTGTTTTTACGTGCTCCTGCTTTTGATTATCGTTCAAAAATTGAGAACCCTAAATGGCGCAGTACTTGGGATTGGGTATTATTTGTTGGCTCAGCAGTACCACCTTTACTATTTGGTGTAGCTTTTGGTAATGTGCTATTAGGCATTCCTTTCCATTATGATGATAATATGCGTTTAGTAAGTGATGCAAGTAATCCACTTATTGGTTTCTTGAATTTATTGTCACCATTTGCGATCTTATGTGGTTTAGTTTCATTTTCAATGACTGCTGCCCATGGTGGAATTTATTTAAGCTTACGTACTGAAGGTGCTATTCAACAACGCTCTCGTCATTTAGCGACAATCTTTTCAATTATTGCGATTGTTGGTTTTGCTATTGGTGGATTTTGGGTTGGTCATTTAAATGGCTATGTAGCAAATAATCTAAGTCCAATTGCAGACTCTGATCCATTAGTAAAAACTGTTGAAGTAATTAAAGGTGGTTGGTTAAGTAACTATCATACTTATCCATTCTTTGCTTTAGCTCCAATTTTAGGTTTTGTTGGCTTAATTTTGTCGATTTTATTTAATAATAAAGGTCGGTCAGGAATGGCATTTATCTTTAGTGGTGCAGGAATGGCAGGAATTATTTTAACTGCTGGTATGTCAATGTTTCCATTTGTTTTACCATCAAGTAGTGATCCTAGAAGCAGCTTAACGGCGTGGGATTGTACTTCTTCAGAGCATACTTTATTATTAATGTTAATAGCTGCGATAATTTTTACCCCTATTGTATTAGCTTATACTTCTTGGGTATATAAAATTATGGGTGGTAAATTAACTACTGCTAAAATTGAAGAAAATTCTAACTCATTATATTAATGGAGGTTATATGATATTTTTAGTATGGGTAATTTGCATGTTTACTGCAGTACGCGTTGTATCTGATAGCTTAGCTAAACAGGAAAATTCAGTTTCAGCAGAAGCAAATTTATTAGATCGTTAATAA
>JBDLTW010000102.1:0-4540 GCA_039805605.1 Pseudomonadota bacterium | reverse complement strand
TGCAGTTGCAGTTGCTGGTCCTGCTACAGCTGCTGCTGTAGAAGAAAAAACTGAATTTGATGTAATTTTAACTGGCGCAGGTGCTAATAAAGTTGCAGCAATTAAAGTGGTACGTGAAATTACAGGTTTAGGTCTTGCTGAAGCTAAAGGTTTAGTAGAAGCTGCGCCTAAAGCAGTTAAAGAAGCTATCTCTAAAGCTGATGCTGAAGCATTAGTTAAGAAAATTACTGATGCAGGTGCTACTGCTGAAATTAAATAATTGATTATTTTCTTTAATCAATTATAAAAAATTGAGAGGTAACAAAGCTGTTGCCTCTTTTGCCGTATTATTTACCCTTGTGCTCTCAAAGTGTTGAAAAATAGTCATTAATTAGTGCTAAGTGATTATTTTTGTTCTCTTTTCTTTTACCCTTAGTCTTCGGAGCTTTACATATGAACTATTCTTTCACAGAAAAAAAACGTATTCGTAAAAGCTTTGCCAAGCAACCAGCTTCATTAAAGGTGCCATACCTTTTGGCAATGCAAAAAGATTCTTATGAAGAATTTTTACAACAATATATAAAACCAGCTGATCGCAAAAATATAGGTTTGCAAAAAGCATTTAACGATATTTTTCCTATCATCTCGCATAATAATGCTATTCGTTTGGATTTTATTAGTTATAGTTTAACTAATCCAATATTTGATGTGCGTGAATGTTTATTACGTGGAGTGTCATATTCAGGTAAATTACATGCTAAAATTCGCTTAACTGTTTATGAACGCGATGGTGAATTTAAAAATATTCTTCAAACTGCGGTTGAAGAAGTATATATGGGTGAAATTCCATTCATGACTGATACTGCATCATTCATTATTAATGGTAATGAGCGAGTTGTAGTCTCTCAATTACACCGCTCACCTGGTGTATATTTTGAACATGATCATGGTAAAAATCATTCAGCGAATAAATTATTATATTCTTCACGGATTATTCCTTATCGTGGAAGTTGGTTAGATCTTGAGTTTGATGCTAAAGATTTAATTTATTTTCGGATTGATAAGCGCCGTAAAATGCCAGTAACTTTATTATTAAAGGCGCTCGGTTATACCCATAATGATATTATGGATAAATTCTTTGATAAAGATATTTATAAACTTAGACGCGGTAATATTTATAAAGAAATTATTACTGAACGTTTAAAAGGTGAAACTTCTCGCTTTTATATTCTTGATGAAGAAGGTAAGGTAGTTATTGCCAAAGATAAAAAAATCAATAGCAAAAATATTCGTGATTTAACTAAATTAAATTTAACTGAAATTCAAGTACCACGCGAAGAAATCGTTAGTGAGTTAGAAGGTAGAATTTTAGGTGAAGATATTATTGATACTACTAATGGCGAAATATTAGTACGCTCTAATATTATTTTAACAGAAGATGTTATTAATCAAATTTTGCTTAGTGATATTGCTGAAATTAAAACTTTATATGTAAATGATTTAGAGCATGGTTCTTATTTAGCTGATACTTTACGTGACGAAGAAAACTCTAAAGAAACTGCTGATGATGCAATTCAGGCTATTCATCAAATTTATAAAATGATGCGTCCTGGTGAGCCTTATTCTGAAGAAATTGCATCTTCAGTATTTAACCGAACCTTTTTTGATAAGGATACCTATGACTTATCTTTAGTTGGTCGGTTTAAATTTAATTCACGTACTTATTTGGGTGAATTGGATCCTAAAACTCCGCAGTGGTTTAAAAATATTGTTAGTGAGTTAGAACAACCTGCAGATGAGCAAATTTTATTGCAACATCAAGATATATTATTATCATTAGCTATTTTAATTGAATTACGCAATGCACGTGGTGTAATTGATGATATTGATCATCTTGGTAATCGTCGTATTCGTGGTGTTGGTGAATTGGTAGAAAATCAATTCCGTATCGGTTTATCTCGAATTGATAAAGCAGTTAAAGATAAATTAACTCAAACTTTAGAAGAACGTGATTTATTTCCGAATAAATTAATTAGTGCCAAGCCAATAACGTCAAGTTTAAAAGACTTTTTCTCAACAAGTCAATTGTCTCAGTTTATGGATCACACTAATCCACTTTCAGAAATTACGCATAAACGTCGTATTTCGGCATTAGGTCCTGGTGGTTTGACTCGTGATCGTGCTGGTTTTGAAGTTCGTGACGTCCACGTTACTCATTATGGTCGTTTATGTCCAATTGAAACACCAGAGGGACAAAATATTGGTTTGATTAATTCATTATCAGTTTATGCTCGTCCTAATCAACATGGTTTTTTAGAAACACCATATCGTGCAGTTATGAACAATAAAGTTACTAATCAAATGGATTATTTATCAGCAATTGATGAAGATAAAGTAGTTATTGCTCAAGCTAATGCACGTTTGGATGCAGATGGTAGTTTTGCTGATGAGTTAGTTTTTGCGCGAAAAAAAGGTGAAACTACTTTAGTTCATCGTAATGAAATTAATTATATGGATGTGGCAACTAATCAAGTTGTTTCAGTGGCGGCTTCATTAATTCCTTTCTTAGAACATGATGATGCCAATCGTGCTTTGATGGGCTCTAATATGCAACGTCAGGGTGTTCCTTGTGTCCGTGCTGATAAGCCTTTAGTTGGTACTGGTATGGAGCGAGTAGCGGCTATTGATTCAGGAACTCTAATTGCGGCTAAACGCGGTGGTATAATTAATTACGTTGATGGTAATCGAATTATTGTTGAAGTTAATGCTAATGAAATTGGTGAAGATGATTTAGGTATTGATATTTATAACTTAATTAAGTACCAACGTTCAAATCAAAATACTTGTTTGAACCAAAAACCAATTGTTAAAATTGGCGATAAAATTGAAGCAGGTGATGTAATTGCTGATGGTTCTTCAACAGATATGGGTGAATTAGCAGTAGGACAAAATGTTTTAGTTGCTTTCATGCCATGGAATGGTTATAATTTTGAGGATTCAATTTTAGTTTCTGAAAAATTAGTTGCTGCTGATAAATATACTTCAGTGCATATTGAAGAGTTACAAGTTGTGGCTCGTGAAACCAAACAGGGTAATGAAGAAATTACTTGTGATATTCCTAATCTACCGCAAAACCAAGTTGGTCGTTTAGATGAAAGTGGAATTATTCATATTGGTGCCGAAGTTAATCCTAATGATGTATTAGTAGGTAAAGTTACCCCTAAAGGTGAAGTGCAATTAACGCCTGAAGAAAAATTATTACGCGCCATTTTTGGTGAAAAGGCTTCAGATGTTAAAGATACCTCATTACGTGTTCCTGTTGGTATTAGTGGTACGGTAATTGATGTACAAGTATTTAGTCGAGATGGTAATAATAAAAATGATCCACGAGGTGAAGAAAATATTCAACGTGAATTAGCTCGGTTACGCCAAGATATTCGTGATCAAATGAATATTATTGAAGAAAATACGGCATTACGGATTAAACCATTATTAATTGGTCAAGAATTAAAACAACGTTCATTAAAAATTACCGAAGAATATTTAGCTGAGCGTTCTAAAAAACGTGAATGGTTGGCAATAGAAGTTAAAGATGATGAGGTTAATGAACAATTAACAAAAGCTGTAACCGCTATTGAAGAAAAACGTACCGAACTAGAGGCTAAATTTAAAGTTCAAAAAGAAAAACTAGAGCAAGGTGTTGAGCTACCAAATGGCGTAATTAAAATGGTTAAAGTCTTTGTTGCAGTAAAACGTCGCTTACAACCTGGAGATAAAATGGCGGGTCGTCATGGAAATAAAGGGGTTGTATCAAAAGTTTTACCAGTTGAAGATATGCCATATATGGCTGATGGACGCACTGTGGATATTGTATTAAATCCATTAGGGGTACCTTCACGGATGAATATTGGACAGATTTTAGAAGTTCATTTAGGTTTAGCGGCTCGTGGTTTGGGTGAAAAAATTGATCGAATGCTTCGTGAACAACGTAATCGCAATGAAGTTGAAGATTTTATTGGGCAAATTTATGGTGCTTCAGGACATCAAGAAAATTTAGCTAGTTTAAATGATAGTGAATTTAACGAATTAGCTAATAATTTACGTAAAGGTGTACCTTTTGCTACTCCTGTATTTGATGGTGCTAAAGAAGAAGACATTAAACACATGTTAAGTTTAGCTGATTTACCTGAATCAGGACAAGTTACTTTATATGATGGTCGTACGGGCTTAGCCTTCGATCGTCCTGTAACGATTGGTTATATGTACGTATTACGTTTACATCATTTAGTTGATGAAAAAGTTCATGCTCGTTCTACTGGTCCTTATTCATTAGTAACGCAACAGCCATTGGGTGGTAAAGCTCAATTTGGTGGACAACGTTTCGGTGAGATGGAGGTGTGGGCATTAGAAGCTTATGGAGCTTCATATATTTTACAAGAGATGTTAACTGTGAAATCCGATGACGTTGATGGTCGTACTGAAATGTATGAAAACCTTTTAGAAGGTGAACACCGTATATCGGCAAAAATGCCTGAAGCCTTCCGTGTCTTGACTCGTGAAG
>JBDLTW010000101.1:0-9506 GCA_039805605.1 Pseudomonadota bacterium | reverse complement strand
GAGAGGTACGTTTGGTTACTTTTGCGATGCATTGGATTAAAGCTGAAATTAATGATTTCATTATTAAAAATTGGCGAATAGTTCGAACGGTTACCACGAAAGCACAACGTAAATTATTTTTTAATTTGCGTTCACAGCGTGAAGATGTTGGTAATTTGTCTGAAATTGAAGCTAAGCGCATAGCTAAAGAACTAAATGTTAGCCGTGATGACGTGGTTGAAATGAATATGCGTCTTACAGGTAGTGATGTAGCATTAGTTGGTGAGAGTGAGGAAAATTCACCAATTGATTGGTTGAGTGATGAAACAACTACTCCTGAAAACATTATCCAACGTAAGCATCAGACTAAAATACAGACTGTCGGATTAGAATATGCTCTTAATCAGCTTGATGAGCGAAGTCGGCGAATTGTCAAAGCTCGTTGGTTAGTTGATGGTGAAGAACAGTTAACTTTACATGATTTAGCTCAAGAATTTACTATTTCTGCTGAGCGAGTTCGTCAAATTGAAGTTAAAGCACTACAGAAGATGCGTAGTTATTTATCGGCAGATTATTTAGACTAGTTTTATCCAACACGCCGTAAAACCTCCTCCTTCAGGGGGGTATAAGGCGTTAAACTAGTGTAGCTTGTTGCGAGTAAGTATTTAATAACATCTTGAATTTTGTAAATCAACTATAGTATAATAACTCCATCATGAAAAACAAAGCCTATAAATACAGAATATATCCTACAGAGCAACAAAAACAGCTCTTAGCTCAAACATTCGGATGTGTTTGTGTGGTTGAACAATTTACTTGATTGGCGTGATAAAGAATATTCTCTGGATGGGAATAAAATTAACTATACCAAATCTTCTGCTCATTTAACTGAGCGTAAAAATCAAGAGCAATTTAGCTGGTTGAATGATGTTAGTTCAGTTATCTTTGCAACAAACACTGCGTTCACAAGATGTTGCTTTTAGTAATTTCTTTGCTAAACGTGCTAAATATCCTAATTTCAAACGAAAATCTAGCAACCAATCATTTAGATTAATGAGTACAGCCTATCGCTTAAAAGATGGTCAATTGTATATTGCTAAATCATGAGCTTATTAATATTAGATGGTTACGTCCATTAGGTAAACATTCAAGCATAACAATTTCTAAAGATTGTGCTGATGGATATTTTGTATCCTTTTGTTCAGTGCTTGAGATTAAATCATTACCTAAAGTTGATAAAATAGTTGGTATTGATTTAGGCTTAACCGATTTTTTAGTTACTTCAGATGATGAGAAATTAAAACCTTTAAAGACATTAAGTACCAGAAGAAATTAGCCAGATTACAAAAACGATTAAGTAAAAAACTGAAAGGAAGTAATAACGCAAAAGAAGCACGGATTAAAGTTGCATGATTACATAATAAAATATCAGATAGTCGCAAAGATTTTTTGCATAAATTGTCAACCAAACTAATCAACGAAAACCAAGTAATTAGTCTTGAGAATTTAAATGTTGCAGAACTAGGAATATTCGCACTTTAGGGCGGTGTGGAGGTCAAACATCTTCCATATTTTTCAGTAAAAAATCCGTAAAACATCGCCACTAATGGAGGTGATGTATGGCTTAAATCCATCTAATATTATCAGTATTATTAATGGACAAAAGCTTATAATATTTGTGTTTTAAACCAAATTAGAACCAATAATAATTTAATCTTGTTAGTTTAATTACTCATTCTTGTTGAGATTATACGCACACATAAAGTTTGGAGTTAAGTTAGGTTAAAAAGTATACTTACCCAAATTACGAGTGTTATGCATGGTTAAAATAAGTTAACTCCTACAATAATAGGTGATTAACTTGGATAATGTGCTAGGATATCCGTACTTCAAATCAAAAACTCCCCCCAAGCTATAGTTGTTAATATTGAGACTTTACAACTCTACATTCGTTGGTAAAATCAAGTAATTGATGTAGAAACAAATAATTTTGTATGAAATCTTGAAATACACAATATAGCATAATGGTGATTATTTTGTAAAAGTAGGTATTTATTGATTTGTTCAAACTTCCAGAATAAACGCTATTAAAAGAACTGGTGTCTAGGTGTGATTATTGTGGTATTCTTACTCATTGTAAAACTCAGGTTAGTTGTAAGATGTGAAAAATGGACTATTAAGGAATACCGAGCTAAATGCGAGTTTAAATATAATAGCAGATTGTGGAGTAGATGGAGTGCGGAACTTTCAAAACTCGCTATGCTGAAGCAGGATCTCCTTACTGAATTAGCTAACTTTTGGCTTAGTTGGCTCTATAAATATTAATCAAAGGGTTATTTATGTTAGAAATATTTATTACCTTCTTACGGCTAGGTCTTATTGGGTTTGGGGGTCCGATAGCTCTAGTTTCTTTAATTGAAAATGAAGTTTGTCATAATAAGAAATGGATTGATTATGATAAATTTACTCTTATTTTTTCAATTTGCAAGTTATTACCAGGTCCTTTGGCTGTTCAGGTGGCAATTTGTTGTGGTTATCAGCGCGGAAAGCGTATTGGTGGTTTAATCGCAGGAATTAGTTTTTTATTACCAGCTTTAATTATGATTATTGTCTTGGGGATTTTGTATCAGCATAACCTAAATACTCAATCTCCACACCTTAGTTTAATTTTTGCCTATATGCAAAATGCTACAATAGCAGTAATTTTGCTAACTTTATGGAGCTTAGCTAAGTTATATATAAAAAACATTACTTCAGCGTTAATTTGTTTAATTTGCTTAGGTTTAATCTATGTTGTTCCAAATTATGAACCATTATTAATTATCAGTTTTGGTTTTTTAGGAATATTAATTTATAAAATTACGTTGCATGATCTCTACTATTTTCCTAGTGTAATGCTCGCGAATATTCCCAAGATATTTACTACTAATAGTGACTTGGTTTATAGTAAACTAATAAATTTATTTATTATTTGCATTAAAGCTGGAGAGTTTTCATTTGGCACTGGTTTAGCTATTTTACCCTTATTGCATGCTGATATGGTTACTCATTTTGCTTGGTTAAATGAACGTCAATTTATGGATGGAATAACTTTAGGACAAATTACCCCAGGTCCAACTACGGTGAGTATTGTGTTTTTTGGTTTTTTAATTGCTGGATATAAGGGCTTGTTAGTTTCTTTATTCGGATTTTATATTCCTCCATTATTTAACTCTTTATTAATTATACCCGTATTTTGGGATAAGTTAACTTCATCTAGTTATCTGAAAGTTTTTACTGCATGGGCATTTCCTGCTGTTATTGGAGGAATTGCTAGTGCTACAATTAAATTATCACATGATGCCTATATTCACTATCAATATATTTTAGCCATTTTATTTGCTTTGTTTTTTTTACAGCGTAAATTATTACCAGTATGGGCGATTATTCCTTTATATGGGATAATAGGTTATTTAGTTTCATATTTTTAGAGGATGTCAGATTGAAGATATTTAAAACCTATACCACTAAACAAATTTTTAATTTGTTGGTGATTTCTGGATTATTGTTAATTGAAAATATTGATGGAAACATTTTGAATATTGCTATTCCTCAGATGTCTCATACTTTTGGTACTTCAGTGTTTATATTAAAATTAGCAATTACTTCTTATTTAGTTGGTTTGGCAGTCTTTATTCCTATTAGTGGATGGTTTGCAGATCGTTTTGGTACACAAAAAACTTTAATTGCTTCAATTATTATATTTACACTGATGTCATTACAATGTGGTCTAACAAATTCTTTGCCATTATTAGTAGTGAGTCGTTTATTACAGGGTATTGCTGGTGCATTTATGGTACCAGTAGCAAGGTTATTATTACTAAAAATTTTTGATAATTCACAAATTATGAAAGAATATTCAGTTATGAACAAATTTGTGATATTAGGAACAATATGTGCACCAATTTTAGGAGGTTATTTGGTCACTTATTTTTCTTGGCGTTATATATTTTGGGTTAATTTGCCACTTGGTGTCTTAGCATTGGTTGCCACTATTTTATATGTGGATAATTATTCGCAGTCTCAACAAAAATTTAGTTTGATTAACTTTATTGTTTTAGCAATTTTTCTTGCCTGTATTAGTTTCTGGCTAGATATTTGTTTACTTCCTGAAATAAATTTTATTCAAAAATCTGCACTTTTATTAGTTGCTGTGATAATGGGTACTATTTACATTAATTTAGAATTCAAATCTGAATTACCTGTAATTAATTTTAACTTATTTAAATTAAGGACTTTTAATATTTGTTTTTTTGCAGGAATATTTGCCCGTGCCGCATTGGGTGGAAGGTCTTTTTTACTAGCTATATTTTTAGAAATGAATTTTCATTTATCGGCTTTTCAAGCTGGGTTTTATTTTATTTATATGTCCTTAGGTGTTTTATCCTCACGTTCTTTGGTTAAGTTAATTATTAGTAAATACGGATTTCGCAAAACAGTAACCTTGGCTAATAGTGGTAGTAGTTTAGCATTTTTAATGTTATCAGGTATTACCAAAATAAATATTTGGTTATATTGTGTACTGTATATTAGCGGTGTTTTTTCAGCTGTACAATTTAATTGTTTTAATGTATTATGTTATGCAGATGTTGCTGAAGAGGATTATAGTGGTGCTACTAGTTTAATTACTACTATGCAACAGTTAGGTGCTTCATTTGGTATAGTAATTGCTTCTGGATTATTTCAATTATTTAGTCATAATCTTATTTTGGGTAATTACGTACATAGTTTTAACTATACATTCATAGGGTTAGCATTAATTAATTTATTTGCACAGCTATTTACTCGTAAGTTAACTAGTTATGATGGTAATAGTTTAATTCATAAAACATAAAATATATAATCTATAATCTTACTTTGTGTTAAAATATAGTTAATTAATTCAGTTATTTATGTTTTACGGGTAGGTTTATGGCTACTAATTGTGTAATAGAAATTTGTAATCTTTCTAAAATATATAAATTATATTTATCACCTATAGATCGCTTAAAAGAAGCATTGCATTTTAAGCATAAAACTTATCATAAAGAGTTTTTTGCCCTAAAGCAAATTAATTTGCAGATTAAATCAGGCGAGTGTCTTGGTGTACTAGGAGCAAATGGTGCAGGTAAATCAACTTTATTAAAAGTCATTACAGGAATTACTACTCCAACACATGGTGAAATTAAAGTTCGTGGTCGAATTATCGCATTACTTGAATTAGGTGCTGGATTTAACCTAGAATATTCTGGATTAGAAAATATTTATTTTCAAGCAAATTTATTAGGTTTAACTACCTATGAAATTAATAGTAAATTAGAGCTCATTCAGAATTTTGCGGATATTGGTGAGTTTATTTATCAGCCAGTAAAAAATTATTCAAGTGGTATGTTTGCGCGTCTTGCCTTTGCGATTGCGATTAATCTGGAACCTGATATTTTAATTATTGATGAAACTCTTAGTGTTGGTGATATTGCTTTTCAAAATAAATGCTTACGCAAAATTAGTGATATTATTGCCTTGGGTATAACCATTTTATTTGTTAGCCATGATTTACAAGCTATCAATAAGCTGTGTAACAGGGTCATCTGGATAAAAGATGGCACACTTTATCAAGAAGGCAAATGTGATGTAGTGATTAATGCATATGCTTCATTTCTTAATTATGGTTTAGAAACAACGTCTATCAGTCGAGATTTGCCTGATTTAGATTTATTAGTTGGTAATTTATCTATATTAAATCCATTATCCAAGTTTGGTACTGGTGAAGTTGAAATATTACAAGCTGGTTTTTATGATCAGTCTAATCAAAAAATTCAAAGTTTAAAACAATTACAAAAAATAAAATTTCAGGGTTTAGTTAAGGTTATTGCTCGAGACATTTTTAACGTTGCAGGAGGAATTTTATTTATTGATCGCTTAAATAATCATATTTTAACTATTAATTCTTATATGTATGCTAAACCACTAGAGTTAGCTAAAATAGGTAGTAGTTTCCTTTTTGAGTTTGAGTTTATTATGCCTAAAATTGCTCCTGGTGATTATGTTATTGATATTGCTGTTGCAGAAGGAACTCAACTAAATCATCTTCAATTATGTTGGTTAAATGCGGCTATGACGGTTACGGTGATTTCTAATGATGGTATTGAATGTGGATGTTTATACTGTATTGATAAAGTTAAAGTTGAGTATCATATTTTTGATTAATTTGATATTTTTAAATGGTGTGATATTTTGGAGATAATTATGGCACATAGAGAACAGATTGAATATTGTAGTAAAATAAAACAAAAATTTCCTGCATGGTTTACTAACAAATTAGTTTTGGATATTGGTTCTTTAGATATTAATGGTAATAATCAATATTTATTTGAAAATTGTTTATATTTAGGTGTAGATATTGGCAATGGCCCTAATGTTGATATTGTAGCTAAAGCTCATGAATTAAATTTACCAGATCAAACCTTTGATTTAATCATTTCTACAGAATGCTTTGAACATGATATGTATTATAATAAAACTATTCAAAATTTATATCGACTCTTAAAATCTGGAGGCTTGTTATTATTTACTTGTGCAACTGAGGGGAGAGCTGAACATGGAACCCGTCGTACCACTCCCCAAGATGCATTCTTGTTACCAGAATATGATAATTGGAATGATTACTATAAAAATCTTACCGAATTTGATTTTTGGCAAGTCTTAGATTTTGACAAGATGTTTAGTTATCATGAATTTGAAATAAATCAGAGTAGTCATGATATTTATTTTTATGGTTTTAAGCTAGGTGATCATCAATTACGTAGTGATTACTCATTTCTTATACCTGAAAATCAAACCATACAAAAGTTCAAGCATCTTCAACATGAATTGATGCAACTAAATAATAATTGTAATTTATTAAATGAAGAATTAGCATATTATAAAGTATTAGCAATAACAATACAACAAAAATTAGCCAATTATCAAGATAACTTGATAGTAGCAGAAATAATTTGTCAACAAACACAATCTTTATTGACGGATTGCACTACTAGACTAAATAATGTTTGTTTAGAACTTGAATTATTACGCAGTACTAGGTCTTGGAAAATTATTCAATTTTTAAAAATTTTAAAAAATTCTTTAACACTCCGTAAAATATTTCCATTCAGACTGAAGAAGACCTAAATGCGAGTTATAGGATTGCCGTAGTCTTTAGAGCGACTAAAATGTCGAGGGATTTAACACTATGATGGGAAACATCGAATTTCGAATTAGCTAAGACATCGTGATATGTTGAATAATCAAGGTTATTAATATCCTAGATTACGCATGACACCAAAACAAAGATATTGGTATTCTTGATAGATAATGGAATCTTTGTTTATTATTTGCCATTGATTATTAAATGTTAAATTGCTTAGAACTTGGTTACTCTGGTTATATAAAGTGCTAGAAACTAATAGATAGCGTTGTTGTACACAATCAATTTGCCACCATGATAAATTATATTTGTGTATAACAGTGTTTTTTGGGTAAGAGAACTGATTAATATTAATAATTGTCTTACGATCTTGAAATTTAATTATTGAATTTGAGATCGAAATAATGCTAGATTCATTAATTTCACTAACTAGATTTTTGTCAATAGTTAAACCTATATAACGCCAATTATCATTAGTTCCTCCTGGTATAAGGCGAATTGTTGCTTTATTTAGAGGCTTTTTAGTTATTGGTTTCTGGACTTGTTTCAGATTAGTATTAGGATTAAATGCACATGATGAAATAATAAAACTAATCCAGAGAAGAGAGATTTTTTGTAACATTAATTATCTTTAGATCTTAAAACATAGATACCAAGATAAATTTCTTGATATCCATTTTTATTTACTTGTTATCAACAGCATCTTTTAATGATTTACCTGGTTTAAATTTAGGTACATTTGATGCAGGAATGTTTAGGTTTTCGCCTGTTTTAGGGTTACGACCAATACGAGCCTCGCGTTTAGTAACTACAAATGAACCAAAGCCAACAAGTGTTACACTATCGCCTTTACGTAAAGCTTCAGTAACGCTTTCAACAAAAGCATCTACTACTTCGCTAGCCTTGTTTTTTGAAATATCTGCACGAGTTGCAATAGCTTCAACTAATTCTGCTTTATTCATGATTAAGCTCCAATAAATAGGGTTATAAAACAATCTTACAGCCATAGTTATACCAGAGCCATGCGAACATGTCAAACACTATTTATAAGAAATTGGTAAATATTTTCTAAAGCCTTTGATTTATGTCGATAAAATGAGTAATAAAATAATTCAAGAAAATTATTTAACTACTTATAATTGGTAGCTTCCAGCGGTATTTTATACTAAGAAGACGTAAACTAATCATAAAAATAGCGGCAATAAAAGAAGCTATTGAATGTGGTATAAAACAACATAAAGTTAGATATAATATTGCGCCAATTGCACAAACAATAATATATAACTCGCTAGAAAAGACAAGCGGAACACGATTAGCAATTACGTCAGCAATAATACCACCGCCTACAGCAGTCCAAATTCCCATAATAATTGCGATATAAGTATTTTGTCCCATAACAAAAGACTTTTCAATTCCACTAATACAAAAAGCGGCTAACCCAATAGCATCAGTAATTAAAACCAATTGCATTAACCGACGATTAATTAGTAGACGAGGACAATAATAAATTATACTATAGGTAATAGCTCCAATACTTAGGCTTAACCAGATATAAAGGTGATTTTTGATCCAAAATACGGGAGCATTTAAAATAAGATCTCTGAATGTTCCTCCACCATTAGATATAATAAAAGCTAATAATAAAGCTCCAGTTATATCCATTTTGGAGTCGATTGCTCGTAAGGTTCCACTAATTGATGAGGCAATGATACCAATAATTAAAAATATTTCTAAAATAAGATGGATATGTTGAGAATAATTATTAATTAACATGACTGTTCCTTATTTGGGTAATTAAATTTAGGTAGTGATCGTTGACAATTTGTATTATTTCTGTTTTAGAAGCTATAGGTGGAATAATTGGCTTAGAGCAGATACATAATCGTAGTATTTTATCTAATAGAATAATGTTATTTTCAAAATCAGGTTTAATAGACTTGAGTGATTTGAGTAAAAGCAGTATTGGTTGAGGGTTTCGTAATGCATTAAGTTGTTTGCATATTTTTAAAACTTCTTGACTACACCAACGATTTGTTGCTAATAGTTGATTAACTATTAGATAATGGTGCATCCAATTTAGTAATTTTTTATCTAAAGCTAACTCATATATGGAGTTATTATCATTAATAAGTAATAAATATTTTTCCATTTTAGATAATCGTTTATTGTTTAATTGAATTAAAATATTAGGATTTTTGAGCATATATTGATTGAGGTAAGGAAAAAAATTTATTAAATTATTTGTGATCTGTAAAATGTAAAAAAACTCTCCTGTGTAATCATAGCTTAAAGCCAAGTCTAATTCATGTAAGATACGTTCTTT
>JBDLTW010000100.1:0-11340 GCA_039805605.1 Pseudomonadota bacterium | reverse complement strand
TTTACTAACTGCAAAAAATAGACAACTATCAATTGCTAAACTATTCAAAATGTCAGATGATGAAGCACTAGAGTTGTTTGCTAGTATCAGATGGAAAGATAACAATGGCTTGCCTGTTTGTCCTGCCTGTAACCATAAAGATAAAATATATACTATTAAATCTCGTAACCAATATCGTTGTGCTGATTGCGATCATACATTTAGTGTTACATCAAATACAGTTTTTGCTAATCGCAAATTACCATTACAGCACTACTTAGTAGCTATTGCATTATTCACTAATGCGGTTAAATCATTGTCTGCTTTACAACTATCTCGTGATCTTGATTGCCAGTATAAAACAGCTTGGGTTATTATTCACAAAATCCGTGAAAGTCTTGTTGATAATAGTAAGATTCAATTAGATGGTGTTTGTGAAATGGATGGTGTGTATGTAAATCATTATATCCGTCCAGCTAATAGTATTAATGATAGAATAGATCGCAAGAAGGCTTTAACACCAAATAAGCGAGTGATTATTTCAATTCGTCAACGTCATGATGAATTAAGAAAGGGTGCTAAGAAAACTTTAACCTTTGTACTTAAATCTGAAAATAGTCAAGCAATACGCAAACTAACATTAAAACATATAAAATTAGGTAGTCAAATTCATACTGATGAAGCTACTGCATATGATGATTTGCACGCATTCTATGATATGAAACGTGTTAATCACCAAGTTGAGTATTCAAGTAAATCTGGTGCATCTAACAATCAATGTGAGAGCTATAATTCACGATTTAGAAGAATGCAAATCGGACAAGTTCATAAAATTGATAATAAATACCTCGATATTTATGCTAATGAAATTGCTTACCGTGAAGATACAAGACGCTGGAGTAACGGAAAAATATTTAATGATATTTTACTAAAATGTGCCAATAGCCCTGTATCACATGATTTTTCAGGGTATTGGCAACTAAATAAACGATTTGAAGAAAAGTTGAGTGCTTAATTTTTAACAAACTATACAGATAACATTTTTTGATTTTCACTAACTTGCTTAACTAAGCCTTTCTGTTCTAATTTCCTCAAGGTCTTTACAATTGTATTTTGAAATTGTACAGGTTCTTTATCAAGGTTAAATCCAATTTTATTTGCAAGGTGTTTAGCTATTTGACGACTTGTAACAGTTTCATTAACTAATCTTAGGTAATCTAAAGTTAAAATCTTACATTCATTTGGTTCAAAAATGTAAGTACGATTAGCTTTAACTAATGATGATTCACTAGATAGGTATTTGATAGTGGAATCGATACTGTTATAGCTACAATCCAATTCAATTATCTTAGCTTTGTATTCTTCGATTTGTTGATTAATTATGAGTTGTTTATTTTTTAAACATTGAATAAGATCAGTATCAGGAATTAAATTAGTATTCATTATAAAATCCTTAAAATAAGAGGAATTTTATAGTGAATAACTAGTTTTAATCATGTGCAACTACTACATAATATCGCATTAACTGCCGCATAGGTAGCTAGAAAATTTGCTTTACTGGGTACACATTTTCAAGTCATTCTCAAATCTACACCAACACCACAAACACATAACATACTGATCTATATACAAATATTTGCAAAATTATTTATAATAATGTACAATTACGCATGTGCCGTATTTTACATTTATCGTAATAACTTTAAACTGTAATATTTGTCATGAAGGTTAAAATGAAAAAATTTTTATTACCAGTATTAGCAACATCTCTTATTAATAGTATATTTGCTAATAATCGCACAGGTATACATTTTACTAATTATACCACGTCAAGCATATATCTAATTAGTCAATATACTAAAAATGGTGAGTCTTGTAAAGGTAAAACTCATGGAGTTGTTGAGGTTAAATCTGGTCGCAAATATAATTTCTCTATTGCTCACAATACCACCAATGGAAAAGTTTGTGATGTCTCATTATTAGGATATACCAATAACGACTTGTCTGAGTCAACTATTGCACTACAGGAAAAATTTAGGATAAGTCCGCGATATTCTGTAGATGGATCATACCAAACTAGTCACGTATCTTCACACCAAACTCCACCTTCAATATGTGGGATAGGGATGAAATGCTCAACTCATTTGACCAATGGTGCTACATCACTTTATATTAAAATAACTGATAAAAACAACCAATATGCACATATTACTTTTACTAACAATAAGCAAAAAATCTATTATGTAAGATTCCTTAATGTTAGAGGTGGATGCTATGACTATCTTGACAAATCATGGTTTAAAGTTTTACCTGGAGAAACAAAAATTGATTATATTATTAATTACCAAAAAGGTAAAACCTGTGATTATGAAGTACGTGTTGCTCAGGATGAAACAGGGGTAAATTTAAGTTGTAGTACATTCTTAACAGTACATAATGATTTCAATAATAATAACACAATTAAAGCAGCCTATGGCGATTGCAACACAACTGTAAGTAACAATAATTGGTTGGCTAGTATTGAATTACATTAATTAGCACCTGCGCAAATCTTAGTCCTTAATTTTAGTTATAATTATTATCTTATAATCAATAATATTATATTTTAATTAAATTTGTTAACTATTAAGGACTAAAATTATGTTTGATTTTCAATTACACCAACAAAGTGAACTAAAAAACACCATTACTCAACACTATAGAGCTACTGAGCGTGAATGTGTTAATAAGCTACTAAGCTCTTTAAGCTTAAATAATCATGATGAAACACTAATAGCAGAGTTAGCTAGTGACCTAATTACTCAGGTACGTGATAATCGGATTAAAGGTAATGGCGTAGATGCCTTGATGCAGGAATTTAAATTATCCACTCAAGAAGGTATTGCGCTAATGTGTTTAGCCGAAAGCTTATTACGCATTCCTGATACTTATACCAAAAATAAACTAATCCAAGATAAATTAAAAACAGGTGATTGGCGTAGTCATACCCAAAGTGATAATTTTTTTGTCAATGCTTCTAGTTGGGGCTTACTACTAACAGGAAAATTAGTTAATAGTGAAGACAGTAACAAATTAACTGGATATTTAATTAAAACTATTGGCAAATGGGGAGAACCATTAATTCGCAAGGCTATGGCTACTGCCGTACGTTTTATGGGTAATCAATTTGTCATGGGTGAAACCATTGATGAAGCTTTAAAAGCCGCCAAACAACCTGAACAACAAGGTTATCAATTTTCCTATGATATGTTAGGTGAAGCAGCTTTAACCGCTCATGATGCTGATAAATATATGCATAGCTATATTCAAGCTATTCATCAAGTTGGAAAAGAAAATGCAGGACGTGGAACTAAAAATGGACCTGGAATATCGGTTAAATTATCAGCTATTCACCCACGTTATTCTCGACTACAACGTGAACGAGTAGCCGATGAATTATTTGATCGTTTAAAACAACTTTATTTATTAGCCAAAGATTACCAAATTGCGATTTTTATTGATGCCGAAGAAAGCGAACGTTTAGAATTATCTTTGGATTTATTAGAACGGATTGTTGCAGAACCTGAATTAGCTGGATTTACAGGGATTGGTTTTGTTATCCAAGCTTATCAACGACGTGCACCTTATGTTATTGATTATGTCGTTGATTTAGCCAAACGTTATCAACAAAGGTTAATGATAAGATTGGTTAAAGGTGCTTATTGGGATAGTGAAATTAAACGTGCTCAAGTCGATGGTCAAACGGATTATCCTGTATTTACTCGTAAATTTTATACTGATTTATCTTATTTGGTTTGTGCTCAAAAACTCTTAAATGCACCACAACAAATTTATCCTGCCTTTGCTACCCATAATGCATATAGCTTAGCGGCTATTTATACCATGGCTAAAAAACAAGCTAATTGTGAATTTGAGTTCCAATGTTTATATGGTATGGGAGAAACGCTATATAATAATGTAGTTGGCGTTGCTCCATTTAATTTAAGTTGTCGAGTTTATGCTCCCGTTGGTACTCATGAAACTTTACTTGCCTATTTAGTACGTCGTTTACTAGAAAATGGTGCTAACTCTTCATTTGTGCATCAATTAGTTGATCCAGATATTCCGATTAGTGAATTGGTGATTAGCCCAATTGCCTTAGCACGTAAAGTAGCAGGTCTGTCCAATCCATTCTTTAATTTACCACCACAACTTTATGCTGCACAACGCCTTAATTCACGAGGTCTAGACCTTAGCGATGAGTTACAATTAAATCAATTAGAAACTGAATTAAACCATTTTGCACAACAATACTATTTAGCTAGTTCTTTATTAGCCACACCAACAACTAATCAACAAAGCACGTCTAAAGTTATTAATCCTGCAAATATGAATGACATTGTTGGTGAGGTATATTATGCAAATAATTTAGACATTGATCCAGCGGTAGCCAATGCTTTAATTGGTTTTAAATCCTGGTCAACACTTAATCCACAACAACGCACAGCAAAAATTTTACTGTTTGCTGATTTATTAGAGCAAAATTATAGTGAATTATTAGCCTTAATTATGCGTGAAGCAGGTAAAACATTATCTAATGCCATTGCTGAAATACGTGAAGCCGTAGATTTTTGCCGTTATTATGCCAGTGTCGTCATAGAAGATCAATTTGATAATTCAACTCATCCTGCATTAGGTTGTATGGTTTGTATTAGCCCATGGAATTTCCCTCTAGCAATTTTTGTTGGTGAAGTAATCAGCAGTTTAGTAGTTGGCAATAGTGTAATTGCTAAACCTGCCATACAAACTAATTTAATTGCCCATTATGCAGTAAAATTAATGCATCAAGCAGGAATTCCACAGAATATAGTACAATTAATTTTAGGTGATGGTAGTAATATTGGTAATTTACTTACACAACACCAACAAATTGCAGGAGTTATTTTTACTGGTTCAACCGAAGTAGCACAAATAATCAATCAAAATTTAGCACAAAAAAATTATTCTAGTGTATTAATTGCCGAAACTGGTGGACAAAATGCTATGATCGTTGACTCCACCGCATTACCTGAACAAGTAGTTCAAGATGTAATTAATTCCGCATTTGATAGTGCTGGACAACGTTGCTCAGCATTAAGAGTATTATATTTACAAAGTGATATTGCCAATAAAATTATTGAAATGTTAAAAGGTGCTATGGCTCAATTACGTGTTGGTAATCCATGCTTACTTAAAACCGATATTGGCCCAGTAATTGATCAAAAAGCTCAACAAATTTTATTAACCCACATTGATAAATTTAAACGACAAGCTCGGCAACATTACCAGACTCCATTAACCACAGAATGTAGTGAGGGAATTTTTATTCCACCAACCTTTTTTGAAATTGGTTCAATTAAAGAGCTAAATCGCGAAATATTTGGTCCTATTGTACATATTATTCGTTTTAGTGGTAAAGAACTCGACCAAGTTATTGAAGAAATTAATAGCAGTGGTTATGGTCTAACTCAAGGTTTACATAGTCGCTTAGAAGAAACCGCACGTAAAGTTTACCAAAAAGTTAAAGCAGGAAATATTTATATTAACCGCAATACTGTTGGAGCTGTTGTTGGTGTGCAACCTTTTGGTGGTGAAGGTTTATCAGGTACAGGTCCTAAAGCAGGTGGAGCACTTTATTTATACCGTCTAACAGCTAATCAAAATTGGCCTCATTTAGCAACTAATCAAGTAACTGTTGATTTTAGTTTATTAACACATTGGCAACAAAATTTAACCCAATTAGCTCTAAGTCAGACACAAATAGAGCATTTAAATCAGTTAATTAATCAATTGCAACACAATTCGCCATTAACCAGCCAAGTCGAGTTAGTTGGACCAACAGGAGAGCGTAATTTTATGGTATTTGCGCCTCGTGGAATAGTTGGTCTATTTGCTACTAATCTTTATGATTATTGTATTCAAATTAGCTATGCTCTAGCCACACAAAACCAAATTGTTTTAAATGATGATAATTTAACTCGGAAGTTGGCTAATTGCTTACCAAGTAAGGCTAGTCAATATTTAGGCGATATTTTACAAGCACCATTATTACATGCCGTATTAGTTAGCCAAGACTATCCAGAAGTTCAATCATTACGTTGCGCTTTAGCTAAACGCAATAGTTTATTAACACAGGTTTTAGTCGCTAATCATGCTAATTATTATAATTCGCATTTATTACTAACTGAACGTAGTATTAGTATTAATGTTACCGCAACAGGAGGAAATGTACATTTGATGAGTATTAATGATAAAATTACGCTTTAATTTATTTTATTTAATAAAAAGGTGGTATTATGCTTAAATTTGCCGTAGTATTAGCGGGGTGTGGACGTCTTGATGGATCAGAAATTCATGAGTCTGTTTTAACCTTATTAGCAATTAATCAAGCTCAGGCTAGTTATCAATGTTTTAGCTTAGATTTAGATCAAGATCATGTCACAAATCATCTGACAAATCAAGTTGCTCATGCTCAACAACGTAATATGCTTATTGAATCGGCGCGAATTGCTCGTGGCGATATTTTAGAATTAAGCCAACTAAATATTTCTGATTATGCTGGTTTAATTATACCTGGTGGTAATGGTATTGCCACTAATTTATTTAGTTTAGCTCAAGATGGTGCTAATTTTACAGTTAATCCGCTGTTAGCTGAATTAGCACGACAATTTACTGCACAAAATAAACCTGTTGGCTTTATTTGCATTGCTCCTGTAATGATCCCCAAAATTTATCCATTCGCAGTAAATATGACTATTGGTAATTGTGCCGATACAGCTTCTTTAGTTAGCCAATTAGGTGCTATCCATCATCTAACTGCTGTTGATGAAATTTGCGTTGATTTGCAATATAAAATTGTTTCAACTCCAGCTTATATGTTAGCTCAAAATATTGGTGAAGTCTATAGCGGAATTAATAAATTAGTTAAGCAAATGGTTGAATTAGCTTAATTACTTAACCTTGAATATAGTTAACCTATTAATCAACAATATCAAATTGTTTGATGTGGTTAACTATATTAGTATTTATTTTTCATGAAGATTTAATTAGATTAAGGTCATAACTCATGCGCATAAAAAAAAGATTAAGTATAAAACAAATTTTATCTATTACTTGGAAAATAGATTTGTCAATGATAATATTTTGCACTATAATTTATTATCTAAATCTTTATATATTTCCTAAATTTATTTTACCAATTGCTTTTCCTGCACTAATGGGAACGGCTATTGCTTTTTTCATTGGTTTTAGTAATAATCAAGCCTATAATCGTTGGTGGGAGGCTCGAATAATTTGGGGCGGTTTATATAATGATGCACGAATTTGGACTAGAACTTTATTAGCACATTGTAATAATAAAAATTTAGCCGAACAAATGATTTTACGTAATATTGCATTTGTTTATGCTACTGCAGGTTTACTACGAAGTGAAAAACCTGATAACTATTTAAGCTATTGTACTCAAGAAGATTTGGCCAGATTAGATTTAAGACATAATATTCCAAATAGCTTATTAAATTTACAAGCGTATGATTTAGAGCAATTACGTCAATCAGGAGCCATTGATGGTTTTGTTTTTCAAGAATTGCATGAATTATTAATAAATTTAGGTAGTGGTTTAGGTAAATCTGAACGAATACATTATACAGTTTTTCCAACCACTTATGTATTTTTTACTGAAATATTTATTTGGTTATTTATTGGCTTAATTACAATGTCTATTTCTCATAATGTAGGCAATATGTCTATTATTTTAGGTTGGATTATGGGATTTGTATTTAATGTTATTCACCTTAATGGGATGAGATTAATGGATCCTTTCAAAGAAAAATTTTTAGGAGTTCCCATTTATACTATTGCACGTAATATTGAAATTGAAATTTTGCAAAGTTTAGGTAAGACAAATTTACCCCAACCATTATTACCGATAAATAATGAATATCTAATTTAGTAAAATTTTTAAGTGCCATAACTGAGTTTTAAAATTGCATGCTAAATTCTTTGCTGAATTAGTTAATTTTTAATCAGTTTAGCACCAATAATTTTTCCACGAATTAGTGGATTATGGCTTAAAGTTACGATACCTTGATTTGTCATAAAAATAATATTACCATCGACTTGTCCACCATCTATGGATAAGTATTGTGGTTGATTTTGTTGATTATTCTTTAATATGACAATATCGTGTTTGATATTACTATTGCTTAAATTAATTTGTTTCGCATTAATCTGTATTGATTCTGCACTAGAATTAATCATGGTTAAACTGCCTCTAATGTGCATTTGTTGAGCTATTTTAGTCTGCTTAAGGACACATTCGCCATTGCATTGTAAATTAGTTAAGCTACTATCATTAATTTGCCCATCTCCTTGTATATCAACATTAGCAACCGTTGATTTAGCTAAATTCACCTGACCTGCCGCCACTAAATTAATTGCTTTAATATTGGTTAATTTAGTTTTTCCACGGCTATCAAGTGTATCGAATATTGAATTATCAATAGTATTATCCCCACGTGAGTTCAGTGTGGTAACTTTAGACTGTGTTAAATTTAAAAAACCAGCATTAGTTAAATCTCGAACATTAATTTCAGTTAAATTAGTATAACCTTTAGCATTGATACAATTAAGTGTTTGTTTTGCCATTGTTAAACTACCATTATTAGCTTCGATACAATTAGCTGCACAACCAGCTATTAGATTAAAACCAAGAGCATATATAATTAGTTTTAACATTTTTCCTCCATCAGTTTACTGATTATTTTTAATTAAGTATTAGCAGTTAATCGTGTTTTTGCATAATGTATTAGTAAACGCTGATTAATATTATATTTAATCGAAGGACATGGCGGAATATTTTCTAGCCAAGCCTTAGGGCAACTACCACCACATATTGGTAATAGTTTACAGCTACCACACCAATAATCTTTTAATTTTTGCTGGTGAATAAAATCAGCTAATTGATTACGTTTAGTTTGATCACGTTGTTGATGTGTAATATGTCCAATTTGATAGATATTATTCCCATTGTGATCTAAATAAGAATTAACTAGACTAACTTCAGTACAGGAAAAAATATTACCGAATGGATCAATTAATTCTGAATTTTGACTAGTAGCCATACAAAGATGTTTATTACGCCGTGGTAAAGGTAAAATTTTATAACCTAATTCATCAAGTAATAATAACCATTCAATTTCCCAATCGGCAAATTGTTGTTTATCGGCAGCTAAAGTATGAGCGTCATTACCCCATGCATGAATTTGTGCAAAATAAATACTAGCTCGAGTTAAAATTCCATCTTGATGCAACTGCATAATTAAAGGAGTTATTCCATCCTTATTACGTTCATCTACATTACAACGAATACTAAGGTTAATATTATTGGGTAACTGTTTAAAGGCTAAAATTGTTTGATAAATTTTATTAAAACTCGGCTTATTATTTTTATATTGACGACGTTGATTATGAAATTCAGCAATACCATCTAAAGTAATTTCAAACAATGAAATTTGGCACTCTTGACTAAGTAACTGTAATTTGTCCAAATCCAACGATATACCATTACTTACCAATTTGGCACTGTAATTTAAATCATGATCACGGCAATAACTAATTAAAGCTTGAGAAATATATTGAATAATGTTTATTGATGTTGTTGGTTCACCACCAAACCAACCAATAGATAAACCAGTATATTTATTACTAGCTAATTCATTAATAATTCGCTCAATTACTAAATTTTGATGATTTTGGGATAATTTATTTTTGCTATGACTTTGACCACAATAGTGGCAACCTAATTGACACAATGCACTGGGCTGAATAACATAATAATATTCATCTTCATTAATATTAGCCTGTTGATTTTCTTCAATAATTTGCTTAAACTGTGGCTCATCATCTTGTAAAATAACAAATTTAGCCTGAATTAAATCAGCTAAGTTTACTATATCTAAAACTGAAAAATTATTAGCCTTTAGCTCATTCCACAATTTATAATTTAGGGTACGCATTTCACAACTAATGGTTGAAAAAATTAGTACCCGATTTTGTTGAGTAAGCTCGTCAAAAAGGATTTGTTCTATTATATAGTTGGATAAGGCATACACTTTAACATTCTCCACGCCACGATAAATTGTAAAGATTTCTGCGTTGCTGAACCAAAAACCTGACTTAATTTTTGCGGAAATATTACTTATAATAATGTAATTAATTTAACCGAAGAAAAAATATCTGAACTAGAATTTCAGCATAAGACAGAGAGATAAATACATATGCGATCAAATAAAAGCAGTTTTTTTATTAAGTGATGGATATTCTTATAGCCTCTCTAATTTCGCAAAATGATTTATGTTGAGTATAGCGTTTTGAATGCTAGACACTCCATCTTAATACGACAAGTCCTGCCACTTTTATATTTATCGACAACTTTCTTGACAACTTCCATTGCTAGAACATCCACTATTATTACTACAGCTAAAATCAAACCAATTAACATCATCGGTAGCATCAGCTGTTGCAATAGTGTCTATCTGATTATTGTTATTCTGTTGATAGTGAATATCTGCTGAAGATGGTTTACCATTTAACTCATCTGCTAAGGTATTATTACTAATTAAGCTAAGTCCAGCAGTTGCCAAAAATATTGATAATCTAGATTTCATGAAAATTCCTTTGTGCTTGGTTGGATTTATTAAAGATTGTGATTATATCATATTTTTTAGCAATCTTATTAGTGATTAATTCGTTTATTTCTAATCAAAATTCTAAAATATGGGCATTTTCCATTTACGGATAAATCTTTTTCATCGTCTCCTTTTCTGAATTTAATTATTTCAAACTGTGATGGATTAAATTTATGGAGAAATGTTATTGGCACACCCTTGACATCCTCCCAACCCTAAAGGGCGAGGATTCCTAGTTCAACGTTCCATATCTAGTTGATTGTATTACTACATTCAACCCCGATAGAGGAAACTCCCTAAGCGTTAATTTCCGCTAATCCAGCGGTATGTATATTTATGGCTGCATTTATATCACGGTCATGTGTTGAACCGCAATCACAAGTCCATTTTTTAATCTGCAACGGTTTTTTACCTGTTACAACTCCACAATTAGAACAGATCTGACTGCTTGGATACCATGGTGATATTTTGGCTATAGTTCGACCATACCAATTGGCTTTATACTCTAATTGGCGGGTAAATTCACTCCAACTTGCATCGGATATTGCTTTAGATAGTTTACGGTTACCAAGCATACCTGCAACGTTTAAATCTTCAAGACTAATAACTTGGTTTTCGTTGATTAGTTTGCTTGACAATTTATGCAAAAAATCTT
>JBDLTW010000099.1:0-5161 GCA_039805605.1 Pseudomonadota bacterium | reverse complement strand
AACTTGGAGTGAAGATATGAGTAGTGATCTTTATTCTATTAGTCAAAGTGATGGCATAACCATGACTCAAATAATTTATGCTAATAATCAATATATTGTATCTGGCATCAGTGGAAATATTATAACCTCTTCTGATGGTATAACATGGAAACAGACACCAAATATTACTACATATGTTATACAAGATTTAATTTACACAAATAATCAATACTTTGCAGTAGGTAATGTTGGAACAATTTTAAACTCACTAGATGGACAAAATTGGAGCGGAATTAGCAGTAGTATTAGTAATAATTTATATAGCATGACCTACGGTAATAGTTTATACGTTACTGTGGGTAATTCTGGAACAATTTTAAACTCAGTAAATGGACAGAATTGGAATAATAAAACCAATACAACTATCACTAATCAAATTTTATATAGCGTAACCGTCAACCAACCATAATAATTTTTTAAATAACACAAGTTATCCAAAAAGACGTAAAACAGCCTACCTTGCAAAGGTGGGCTTGGCTTTGCTAACTTGGCTATTGTGGTGTTTTTTGTTAGCAACAACATGTCAATTGCTTATGTTTTAGTTATATTTTTCAGCATTGTTAAATAAAGATATTTCGTATTAAAATGATGGGATTGTTACTTAAATAAAAGAGATAAATAATGAATTGCCCAAAATGTAAAGAGAATAAATCAACAATAAAACATGGATTTTTAAGGAGTTTGCAAAGATATTTATGTAAAAGCTGTAATTATAATTATAGTAGAAAAACGAAAGAATACAAAAGATGAAAGTTTAAAATACCGAGCACTAGAATTATATTTAGAAGGACTAGGATTTAGATCTATAGGTAGATTATTGAATATTAGCCATGTATCAGTATATAATTGGATAAAAAGTTATGGTATGGGGAAAAATTAGAGCAATTAAAACCAATTGAGCCAATTAAAAATGCAGAAATAGTAGAAGTAGATGAGATGCATATCTACATAGGTAATAAAAAAAGTGAATGGATATGGATAGCAGTGGATCGAGCAAATAAAATTTTTATTAATCGTATTATAGGAACAAGAGGCTCCAAAACTGGAAAATAATTATGGGAAAAATATCAGATGTAGCAGTAGGCAGAGTAATGACAGACTACTGGAAAGCATATAATGAATTTGTTCCTCATGAAAAGCACAAACTTATACAGTTGAGGGATATAATAGCATATTTAGACATTTTTTATCTAGGCTACGACGTAGAACTAAATGTTATAGTAAGTCTAAAAA
This sequence comes from Pseudomonadota bacterium, assembly GCA_039805605.1. GTDB lineage: Bacteria > Pseudomonadota > Gammaproteobacteria > Burkholderiales > UBA11063 > Aquella. Next base: position 3,889 of record JBDLTW010000099.1, on the reverse strand, counting down.
AATGCTATTATTATCAATAAAATTATTAATGGCTAAGTGGAATAATTATCTACATATCTTATATTAATAATGCCTGAAATTCAAGCTGGTTTATTAAATAGCCTTACTCGTAACAAGCTACGCTAGTTTAACGCATTATATCCTCCCCCTGAAGGGAGAGGTTTTACGGCGTGGTGGATAATAACCACAAATTGATAAACAACTAGCACAGTAAATTCTGTGCTAGTTGTTTTATTTTTTACTAAATATATTACATACCTATACCATGACTAACCAACACATGTTGTCCTGTCAAAGCATTAGTTTTAAAACCTGCTAAAAATAATGCCACATCAGCAACATCATCTAAAGTAGTAAACTCACCATCCACAGTATCACCTAACATAACTTTTTTAACCACTTCTTCTTCACTAATACCTAATGTCTTAGCTTGTTCTGGAATTTGTTTTTCTACTAATGGTGTACGAACAAAGCCTGGACAAATTAAATTAGCAGCTATATTATGCTCCGCACCTTCTTTAGCAATAGAACGAACAAAACCTAATTGTGCATGTTTGGCTGCTACATAAGCTGATTTGTTTTTAGAAGCTTCTACAGAATGAATTGAACCAGTAACTAGAATTCTACCACCTGTCTTTTGAGCAATCATTTGTTGCATACCTGCTTTAGCTACTAAAAAAGTTCCATGTAAATGAATATCAATTAAACGCTTCCATGCAGTAGTATCAAACTCAACAATAGGAGCAATTGTTTGAATACCCGCATTAGCAATAACCACATCTAATTTTGTAAATTTAGCTACTGTAGCAGTAATGCCAGCATTAACTTGTTCTTCATTAGTTACATCCATTGCTACAGCCAAACATGCTATATTAGCCGAAGACTCTATTTCATTTGCAACAGCCTGAGCCGCTTCTAAATTTAAGTCGGCAATCACTACATGACAACCATAAGCTACAAAACGCTCTGCCATATGTTTACCTATTCCTGAAGCAGCACCAGTAATTAATGCCACTTTACCCTGTAAATTTTCTAACATAGTTAATCCTTAAAAAAACTAAACTTTAGTTATAATTATATGCCAATTAAGCTTGTTAGTTTAACACACTTAAAGCTAATACAATCAAATTATTACACCACATACTTACGCTATATTTTACAGCATGAGCTAAAAAATAAATACTTTATAACGAATGAGGTAAGTTAATCAACTGATTTAAATTCAAATATTGTTCTAAACTAATGTTTTCTGCTCGCCACTTAGGATCAATTTTACAAGCAATTAATTGTTCAGTTGTAACCAAACCTTTTAAGCTATTACTAATAGTTTTGCGACGTTGATTAAACGCAGCACTAACTAACTGATTTAATTGCTCTGCATTAACTTTTTGCCAAGCATAATCACGACGAGGGATTAACGCCACTATTGCTGAATCAACTTTAGGTGCAGGATAAAAACTTTCAGGAGGGACATCTAAAAGATAACGACATTTATATTTATATTGTAACATAATTGATAATTTACCATAATCACGACTATTCGGACGTGCACAAATACGTTCAACAACTTCTTTTTGTAACATAAATGTCATATCACTAATATTATCAAATTGGCTCAAATAAAACATTATTGGTGTTGAAATATTATAAGGTAAATTTCCAACCACACGAATTGATTGTTCAATCTGCTTAAAATCAAATTCTAAAGCATCTCCTTGATGAATAGTTAATTGTTGTACTGAAAATTTTTCAGTTAAAAATTGGATAATGTTCCGATCAATTTCAATTACCTGTAAATGCCCTAGCTTATCAATCAATGGCTCAGTTAAAGCAGCTAAACCAGGACCAATTTCAAAAATATTTTGCCCAAATTGTGGGTTGATACAATCAATAATTTTTTGAATAATTGCATGATCTTGTAAAAAATTTTGCCCAAAGCGTTTGCGCGGAATATGTTTCATATATGAATATACTTTTATAAAATTTTAGCCATTTGCACAATTGTGCGATAATTTTAATCGTCTTGTTTTACCAAGGCTAGAGGTTTTATTCCAGACAAAGCAACAAGCACCAAGTATTTTATAATTAGTTGACGCTCTATAATTATATCACTATTGGCTACAATTGATCTAAACTTGTAATTTGCGTTGTTTGTCCTGTTTTGCTTGATTTAAGCACGATACCTGTATTATACTATTGGCTCATGAAAAATACAACTACAAAATTAAGTTAGCCACAAAAAATCCCAGACTAACTACTACGTGCTCTCATCATGAAGTAAGATGTTTTACAACGTAGTAGATAAAAATAACTACATCTCGCTAAAAAAAGCGAGATGTTATCATAACAGATAGATAAATTGTTTATTTATGAGCAGTTAAATTATTATTTAAATAAGTAGCTATACCAAGTGGGAAATAAATTTTTACCCCAAATAATTGATTTGCATATTCAGTAACATCAAATGTTAAATATTTGCTATTTGGTGATATCCGAATTGAGCTTAATGCTATATTTTGTGATGAGATATGTAATTTGTCCAGCAAATCTTGTAATAAATAAACCTTATTACTTGACTCAACATAGATTGATGGGTAGTCATCATTAATACTATGGACTACTAATACTCCACTATCAGGATTTTGCACTATTGGAATATAATAATTATCAATTAATAAGGATATTTGATTAGTCTGCACGTTCAATTTATATAAATGCGTTCCACTACCATTCCTTTGCCAACCATAAGCAAAACGTCCATCATGGGTAATACTGTTTAAATAACTATCATACCCCATTTCTTTACCACCATCAACAATTTCGCAAGTACCAGTAGATGCCTTACAAATTAATGAATTAGTATAACCATTTTGGCTTAATTGCGCAGCTACAATACCATTATTGCTAACACTACTTAACATTGAGCGTAAAATCGGATTACCCGAAATAGTTAATGCTATAGACTGATTATTAATCACATCCCAGAGCAATGGTTGACCAGCAAAATTACTTCCAACTACATATTTACCATCTTCAGAAACACCAAATACGTAATTCCACCCCAGCATTACCCATGGTGAAAAATAATTATTATAAGTAGCATATTCATGATTACCAGGTACATTTGGATCAGTAAAAGTAATACCACCAGTTACTAAATTAGTTGAAAGGCTAGAAATTCGTGAACCCACTATAGTTGTATAATTACCTGTTAAAGTAGGAAATGGTATTATTTCAAATGTGTTCTTTTTAGCATCCCACAAATAACCATGTTGTAAACAATCATCACCAACTAATAAAGATCCTGCAACTACACCATTATTATTAACTGCAGTTAAATTAGAAGTATACATAGGCAATTTATGAAAGCATTGTTGTGCTGAAATAGGTAACATACTTTCATATAAATAAGTAACTTTAGCTGTTGGTAAATCATTAGTTACATTGTTCATCTCACTTTCCGATAGTGACTGAACCGTTGAATTACTTGTCGTAGCTTGACTACCATTATTACATGCAACTAAACAACCAATACTAGCTAATGCTAATAAAATTTTCTTCATTAATTTATTCCTCAAATCAAATTTTGTTTAATAAAAACTTTATATTGTGATTATACACTATCTTAATAAAAAAATATATCAACAAATTTGTTGACATAGCAATATAAAGAATAGTTAAATGCATATTTTGCCGAGTTTAACATAGCTGTGTTATAATACCAAGCTGACAAATCCCTAAACTTTTAGCTACTTAAACTTATCTACCTAGTCTAAAATCTTTAGGTTTAACCTGATTTTTTACTATAATTCTCATAATAGCAAAAAATTTCCCTTGTATCGGAGTTATATATGACACAAAAATTAGAATGTTTTGATCTAGTATTGTT
>JBDLTW010000098.1:0-5027 GCA_039805605.1 Pseudomonadota bacterium | reverse complement strand
AGTACAATTATTTTATGTTTTTCTACCTAGATTTTTTGTTAAACTTGCGTGTTTATTACTCTGTTAAAAGTATATTCTGTATGCGCTTGGCTAAGCCTTGATTTACTTGACTTTTTCCGCTAAAAATCTTAAAAAATCCCTCTTTTAGACTAAAATATTCCCTATTTTCCGTGAAAAAATCCCTGTTAAAATTTATTTAATTGCTTGTGCTGATTTTGGAATAATTTAGCTAAAATTTAGTTAAATCTCTTGTGTGCTTATGATGGGTTTTGTGCTTGGTTGTGGTGGTTTAGTGTAATTTGACTTAGCTTAAACTGTTATCACTTGCTAAATAAATTGGTAAGCAAAAAATAAATGGTATAGATTTCTAGGACGTATTTTTTCTAATAACTAATTATACCTATTAGCTTTCATGATTGATTTGATGATATAGTTAACCAATAAATAAACTGTATCATATCGTTGTATCGATGCCGCGTAATTAGTGGTATACAAGAATAAATTATTAATTATTGAGCAACAAAAATACACCCTGAAGGGGGAGGTTTTACGGCATGTTGGATAAAAAAGAGCAACCAATTTAGAGTTGCTCTTTTTTTAATAAATGTATTTTACACTATTCTTAAAAAATTATTTACTAAGAATTTCACGTAATACATAAGGTAAAATACCACCATGTTTATAGTATTCAACTTCAATTGGCGTATCAATTCGACATAATACTGCCACTTGTTTTGTTGTACCATTAGCATAAGTAATATTAAGTGTTAAATCTTGTTGTGCTTTTAAGTCATCGCTAATGCCTAGAATAGCAAAAGTTTCATTGCCAGTTAAACCTAAGCTATCAGCACTATCACCAGCTTTAAACTGTAATGGTAACACACCCATTCCTACTAAATTAGAGCGATGAATACGTTCAAAGCTTTTTGCAATAACTGCTTTTACACCTAATAATTGAGTGCCTTTCGCTGCCCAATCACGTGACGAACCTGTACCGTACTCTTCACCAGCAACAATAATCGTCGCAATATTATTTGCCACATATTGCATCGCTGCTTCATAAACCGTAGTTTGTTCACCATTATATAATGTAAAACCACCTTCTACTCGTGAGCCATCTGCTTTAATTGGAAGCATTAAATTTTTAATGCGTACATTGGCAAAAGTACCACGCATCATTACTTCATGATGACCACGGCGCGAACCATAAGAATTAAAATCTTTAGCTTCAACATTACGGCTTAATAAATATTTACCAGCAGGAGTAGTTGCTTTAAATGAACCAGCAGGAGAAATATGGTCTGTTGTTACTGAATCACCTAAAATTAATAATGGTTTAGCTTGTTCAATATTCGTGATTGATCCATAGTTCATTGAAAAATCAGTAAAAAATGGTGGTTCAGCAATATAACTAGATTCTGGCCACGTATATACATTACCTGTTGCTGATTGAACATTATTCCATAAATCATGGTCTTTAGTTAAGTCACTATACAATTGTTGGTAAGTTGCTGGATTTTGCGCTAATGGCATTAATTCAGCAATTTCAGCTGAGGTTGGCCAAATATCTTTTAAGAATACAGGATTACCATCACTACCTAAACCAATTGGTTCGACAGTTAAATCCAAATTAATTTTACCAGCTAAAGCAAATGCAACAACTAATGGTGGTGAAGCTAAAAAATTACCTTTAATGTTTGGATGAATACGAGCTTCAAAATTACGATTTCCTGATAAAACTGCACAAGCGATAATATCTTGTTCAACGATTGTTTCATTAAATTCAGGGCGTAAATCACCCGCATTACCAATACATGTTGTACAACCAAAAGCAGCAATATTAAAACCTAGTTGGTCTAAATAAGTTTGCAAACCAGCTTTAGCTAAGTAATCAGCTACAATTCTTGAACCTGGTGCTAGTGAGGTTTTTACCCGTGGAGCAACTTGTAAACCTTTTTCTACTGCTTTTTTGGCTAATAAACCAGCGGCTAATAATACGCTAGGATTAGAAGTATTCGTACAAGAAGTAATTGCAGCAATTAACACATCTCCATTACCAATATCAATTCCTGCATTAGTAGGATAACGTTGTTCTAATTGTTCAACTGCTTTATTAAATCCATTTTCCGCAATTGGTTTAACAAATAAATTATTAAACGTATCTTTCATCTGTGCTAATTCAATACGGTCTTGTGGGCGTTTAGGACCAGCTAATGATGGTTTAATACTTGATAAATCTAAACTAATTGATTTAGTGTATTCAATATCACCAGCTTTAGGCATACCAAACATATTTTGTGCTTTGAAATATTTCTCAAACAATTCACAATCTTCTTCGTTACGTCCTGTTGCTCGCATAAACCGTACAGTTTCAGCATCTACAGGGAAAAATCCCATTGTTGCACCATATTCGGGAGCCATATTCGCAATAGTTGCTCGATCAGTAACTGATAAACTAGCCGCACCTTCACCATAAAATTCAACAAATTTACCTACAACTTTTTCTTTACGTAGCATTTCGGTAATAGTTAAAACTAAATCAGTAGCTAAAATGCCTTCATTTAATTTACCCTGTAATTCAACGCCAACTACATCTGGAGTTAGAAAATATACTGGTTGACCTAGCATACCTGCTTCAGCTTCAATACCACCAACCCCCCAGCCAACAACGCCAACACCATTAATCATGGTTGTGTGAGAGTCAGTTCCAACTAAAGTATCAGGATAAACTACATCATTCTTATGTTGCACACCCTTAAATAAATACTCTAAATTTACTTGATGAACAATTCCTATACCTGGAGGAACAACACCGAAAGTATCAAAAGCTTGCATACCCCATTTCATAAACTGATAGCGTTCATTATTGCGACTAAACTCTAATTCCATATTTTGACGCAATGCATTCTTATTACCGTAGTAATCAATTTGTACTGAATGATCTACGACTAAATCAACAGGAACTAAAGGTTCAACCACTTTAGGATCTTTACCTAATTTATCAGCCACACTACGCATAGCTGCTAAATCACATAATAGCGGTACACCAGTAAAATCTTGTAATACTACTCGAGCAACTACAAAAGGTATTTCCTCGACCCGATCAGCTTTAGCTCCCCATTTAGCTAGTTGTTCAATATGTTGTTGAGTAATTTTAACATTATCATAATTACGTAAGACTGCTTCAAGAACAATTCGAATTGAAACAGGTAATTTATCTAAGTCAAATCCAGCTTCTGCCAACTTAGGTAATGAATAATAATTATATGTTTTACCACTTTCCGTAGATAGTTGTGCTAATGTATTAAATTGATTATGCATAATTTGCCTCTTATAATTAAAAAAATGCACCCGTATTTTATCATAAATTGACTAAGCTAATAAAATTAACCATACAAGGAGCAAGAAAAAAATATAATTCTTTGCCTGAATTAAAGGATTTTATGTTATAATTGGCTAATTACGTTAACCATTAAAATGGTCAAGAAAAGAGCTTTTGCTCAATTAATTGCTTGAATTATTTTGCTTTAAATTGAATTGCTACCAATTTGTAAATTACATTTTTATATAAAGGATTATTATCTCAAATGCTAAGATTAGGTGTTAATATTGATCATATTGCCACACTGCGCAATGCTCGTGGCACAATTTATCCCAGTGTGATTGAAGCGGCTTTAATAGCTGAAACAAATGGAGCTGATTTAATTACATTGCATTTACGAGAAGATCGACGTCATATAAAAGATCTTGATGTAAAACTATTAAGACAAAGTTTAAAAACAGAAATGAATTTAGAAATGGCAGTTACTTCCGAAATGTTAGAAATTGCCTTATATACTAAACCTGATTATGCTTGTTTGGTTCCAGAACGTCGCCAAGAATTAACTACTGAAGGTGGTTTAGACGTAATAGCTAATTTTAAAGCTATTGAACATATGACGCAACAATTACAACAACAAGATATCAAAGTTTCACTATTTATTGATGCCGACCGTGAACAAATTCAAGCAGCACAACAAACAGGTTGTTATGCAATCGAATTACACACTGGTAAATATGCTGAAACTAAAGGAATTGCTCAACAACAAGAACTAATTCGTTTAGATAAAATGGCTAGTTTAGCTAGTGAATTAGGTCTAATTGTTAATGCTGGACATGGTCTAAACTATCATAATGTTAGCCCCATTGCACAAATCAGCCATTTTCATGAATTAAATATTGGTCATGCAATTATTGCCCAGAGTGTATTTCATGGCTTGGCAAAAGCAGTTTATGACATGAAGCAATTATTAATTCAAGCAGGTTAAAATGCAGTTGATTGAAATCTTTCTAAGTGGTGCAGTTTTTGTCTTTGGCATTGTAGCTGGAATTGGGCCACAAAACTTGAACATTATGAGTCATGCCATTCATCGTAATTATGCCAAAGAAGTAGCAATTACTTGTTTTTTAGCTGACTCTTTATTAATTCTGGTTGGTTGTATTGGCTTATCATTTATGAATGCCAAATGGTTATTATTATCAATTAATCTCTTTGGTATTATTTTTTTAGTTTATTATCTCTGGCAAAAAATTGTACAATTAAATCAGCCTCACCATGTTAAATTTGCTAATGCAATTTTAACTCGACGTGCGGCTATTTTACGTGCTTTGGCACTGACGTGGCTAAATCCTTTAGTTTTTATTGATACCTTAGTAATTATTGGCGGAGCCTCTACTCATTATACTGGTTTAGCTAATTTATCATTCACTGCTGGGGCAGTAATTGGAGATTTAGCTTGGATTTTTGGTGTAACTTATTTATCACAACGCTTTGCTGATAAATTGCGCAGTCCACGAGTATGGATGCTAATTGATATTAGCACGATAATTTTAGTTGCCTATGTTTTAATTAAAATGATTTCATTTTTGGTTGCTTAAGTATGATTTATTCAATTGGTCATGATATTGTTGAAAACAAACGCATTGCTCGGTTAATTGATCAATTTGGTAATCGCTTTATTCAACGTATTTTAACTAAACAAGAACTT
>JBDLTW010000097.1:0-2520 GCA_039805605.1 Pseudomonadota bacterium | reverse complement strand
TCAATTTGAACAGTTACAAGAGATTTTAAGTAGCCATTTTGCGAGTATTCCACATGATTGGTACCGCAATAATAAAATCGCCAATTATGAGGGGTTTTATGCCTCAGTGGTATATAGTTATTTTACTGCCTTGGGTTATGATTTAGTTGCTGAAGATGCAACTAATCACGGTAGAATTGACCTCAGCATAACTATGCCTGATAAAATTTTATTGATTGAGTTTAAATTATCTAGTAATGGTGATGCGATTTCGGCATTAGCTCAGATTAAAGCTAAAAATTATGCCCAAAAATTTATCCATGAGCACAAACCAATTTATGCAATTGGTATGAGTTTTGATAGTACTAATCGTAATGTTGTTGATTTAGTTAGTGAACAGTTAGCTTGAACCGTAATTAGTGAGTTGTGGTGAATGTTTCATATGACTAACCAACTATAAAATTACTACGGATAGTACTCTTCAACAGTACAACCAAGATTTCCTATAATTGTTTTTTATAAGCACATTTGTCCTCTATATGGTTTAAATTTATATTATATAGCTAACCAACAAATAAACACCCAATTGAATCTGCAATAGCTTCACTTAAATTTAGCTCTCTTTTGGGATGTTTTCTAAGTAATCTTTTTAAATTTGCCCATACATGTTTAATTAGGTTTAAGTCTGGAGAATATGGTGGCAAATAAATTACTCTGCACCCAACTGCTTCAATTAATTCTTTTACTTTTGCTGATTTATGAAAGCTTGCATTATCCATAATTATAACTTGGTTAGGCTTTAACTCCTTACATAAACTAAGCTCAACCCAAGTTAAAAATAACTCAGTATTTGTATAACCATTATACTCCATAGGTGCAATCAACTCCTGTGAACCATAACAATAACCAGAAATTAACGTTATTCTTTTTGTTCTAAATCCTAATGCTTCAGTAAATGACCTAATTCCAGATTCTGCCCAACCACGAGTTGGAGCAATATTATTGTCAACTCCTGTTTCATCAATATAAATTAGATCATTTATATCAATATCTTTTACTTGTTCGATAAATTCCAGTCTTTTTTGCTCACAACGCTTTTTATATTTGATCTATTTTTTTATAGGTAATATTCATTCTAGCTAATAAATTATAAAATGCAGTATCAGATATATTTGGAGCAAGTGCTTCGTGCATTTTCTTACCTGAAGCATCTGGATTTTTCTTTAAATATTCCAATACTAACTCTTTATTGTCAAAGGCTCTTAATCTGCCAATGCGTTTGGGCTTAGCTATATCACAGCTTCCTGTTGATATATATTACGTTATCCAACATCTTATCGTTTTATAACCAATTTTAAATAACTTTGATATCTATCGTCTTGTATAATTCTCACTTTTAAAAATTTCAATTACTTTGTCTCTTAAATCTTGTGAATAGCCTCTCATACGTACTCCAAAAATTGATATTTTATCATACATTATAAATGTGCTTATATTTTTGGTTAGCTATATTTGTTAAATAGTTTCATATTTAATTCTCATATCTCTCATATAAATAAAACCCCACACCATAATAAAGTGTGGGATTTTATGAAGTTGCTAATGTATAATAACCAAGGCTAATCAAGTAATAATTTAGCAATTCCTAAATCTGTTAATTGCTTTTCATCAACATTATTAGGGGCATTAGTTAATAAGCATTGACCTTTGGTGGTTTTTGGAAAAGCGATTACATCACGGATAGAATCTGCTTTACACATCATTGAGGCAATTCGATCCAAACCAAAAGCAATGCCACCATGTGGTGGAGCACCAAATTGTAAATTATCTAATAAAAAGCCAAATTTATTATTAGCTTCACTTGGACTAATTTTTAAGGCATCAAACACTTTACTTTGTACTTGTGAATTATAAATCCGAATTGATCCACCGCCAATTTCCCAACCATTTAATACCATATCATAAGCTTTAGCTAGACATTGTGCTGGATTAGTGGTTAAATATTCCAAATGTTCATCTTTAGGTGCCGTAAATGGGTGGTGGCATGCTGTATAACGTTGTTCTTCATTATCATATTCAAACATTGGAAAGTCAACTACCCATAATGGTTCCCATTCACCTTTAGCTAAGCCATATTCATGACCTAGTTTTAAGCGTAAAGCACCAATTGCTTCATTAACTACTTTGCTACAATCTGCGCCAAAGAAAATAATTTCTCCAGCTTGGGCATTAGTTCTTCGCATAATCAATTCTAATTCGCTATCAGTCAAAAATTTAACAATTGGAGACTGTAATCCGCTTCGAATATCAGATTCTAGGCTATTTACTTTAATATATGGCAAACCCTTGGCACCATAAATTGCCACAAATTTAGTTAATTCATCTAATTCTTTACGCGATAATGCTATTGTTGAAGGCATTTTTAAGCCAACAATTCTGCCATCTGTTAAACTAGACGCTTCAGCAAAAACTTTAAATTGTGAATTAGCTAAATCACTAGTTAAATCGGTAAATTTTAACTCGGCTAAACGCAAATCTGGT
>JBDLTW010000096.1:0-4038 GCA_039805605.1 Pseudomonadota bacterium | reverse complement strand
TTCAAATATAAAATGGTAAAACAAGCTAAAGCAATGTGGATAAAAATATATTCCATTGAATTATATTTAATTTTATAACAAATTAGGTTGTTGTAATTTATTGTATACCAATTAGAAAGTTAGATAAATTTGTAAATTTCATAATTAAAAATTAAAATTTGGCTAAGTTTCTTATTTCAGAAGCAATTCTATAAATTGTCGGCAAATGACAGATTGTCGTTAGATGTTAATACATATAAGACCATAATAATTTGTATTATGGCAAATGCTAAGTTAGCATTCAATTTATTTACACTCTTTAGCATGTGAATAACTGTCAAAAATATGGATAGATAAATAATTTGTTTGGATGATTAAATTAAGTTAGCCTATGGTATGTGATACAAATGTCAAACTAATAAATAAGTAGTAATTAAACTTGCGTGACAATAAAGAATAACTTTTGGTTTTGCATGGTAAAATTCGTTAGTCTTAGTTAAGATAAGATATTTTGGATAAATTTATTAAGTGATAAAGTACAAAATACTGAATGAAAGTATGTGAATGTAGATTAAAATTTACAATTGTAATCGATATGTTGGGTAAAACTTATATTTAATTACTCCGTGAAAGGTTTAATTAAAAATGAAAAGAATGTTATTTAATGCTACTTATGCAGAAGAATTGCGGGTGGCAGCGGTAGACGGTCAAAAATTAATTAATTTTGATATAGAAACAAGCAGTAAAGAGCAACGTCGAGGAAATATTTATAAAGGAATAATCACTCGAGTAGAACCTTCTTTAGAGGCATGTTTTATTGATTATGGTACAGATAAACAGGGGTTTTTACCATTTAAAGAAATTGATTATCGTTATTTAGTTGATGCTAATGGTCAAAAATATCGTGAATTTGCTAAATTACCTGTAGGAACTGAATTAATTGTTCAAGTTGAAAAAGATGAACGTGGTAATAAAGGTGCTGCTTTAACTTCATATATTACTTTACCTGGTCGATATTTAGTTTTGATGCCAAATAATCCTCGTGCTGGTGGTATTTCTCGTCGAATTGAAGGTGAAGAGCGTGATGAATTAAAGTCGCTAATGAGTCAGTTAGATATTCCTCAAGGAATGAGTGTCATTCTGCGCACCGCAGCTTTGGGTCGTGTAATTGAGGAATTACAATGGGATTTAACGTATCTGTTGAAATTATGGTCAGCTATTCGCAGTGCAGTTAATGAACAACAAGGTGCTTTTTTAATTTATCAAGAAAGTAGCTTAGTTATTCGATCTATTCGTGATCATTTTTCACCAGATATTGCTGAAATACTAATTGATACCGAAGATGTTTATATTCAGGCTAAGCAATTTATGGCTCATGTAATGCCTAATTTTGCTGAACGGATTAAATTATATCGAGATGATGTGCCTTTATTTTCACGCTTTCAAATTGAACATCAAATTGAATCTGCTTATTCGAGAATGGTAAATTTACCATCAGGAGGTGCAATTGTAATTGATCATACTGAAGCACTTACCTCAGTTGATGTCAATTCGGCTAAAGCTAATAAGGGAGCAGATATTGAAACAACCGCATTTCTAACTAACTTAGAAGCTGCGGAAGAAATTGCCCGACAATTACGTTTACGTGATTTGGGAGGTTTAGTAGTGGTTGATTTTATTGATATGGAAAATCCACGTAATCAACGTGATTTAGAAAATCATTTTAAAAACCAATTAGGCTATGATCGAGCACGTATTCAAATGGGTAAACTCTCTAAATTTGGTTTACTAGAGCTATCTCGTCAACGTTTACAAGCATCGTTAGATGAATCAAGTAATATTCCATGTCCACGCTGTGCTGGAGTTGGTACTATCCGTGGTATTGAGTCAAGTGCATTGCACATACTGAGAATTATTCAGGAAGAAACCATTAAATATGGTGCCCAATTATCAGCATTACATGTTCAATTACCTGTAGATGTTGCAACTTATTTATTAAATGAACGGCGTGATGATGTAGCTAAAATTGAAGCACGGATGAAAGTTAAAATTGTTCTAATTCCTAATGTGCATTTAGTTTCACCAAATTATAAGATAAAAAAATTAACTTACGATCATTATGATAGTAATTTTGCAAAATCAAGTTATAATTTAGTTGAAATGCCTGAAGAAAGTTTAGGTTATAAAACGGCTACTAAAAAATCAGATTTGGCACCTGCGCGTGTTCCTGTGGTAACTAATATTGCTCCAGCTGAACCAGCTCCCGTAATTGCACCACGAAAAAAGGCATCGCTATTAGCTAAGTTGGTAACAAGCATTAAACAATTATTTACTTCTGATTCAAAAAACAAGAAGCGTCAAAAAAGTAAAGTAATGCCTTCTAATAATCGCAATAATAAAGTAGTGAAGCGTAATATTAAAGCAGTTAATGAGGTAGTTCCTGCAGAAAAAAATGAAAAAAATGAAAAACCTGTAGTAACTAAATCTAATTTACAAGAACGCACTATAAATAGTGGAGCACAAAACTTGAGTGCTAAAGTTCGTCCTGTGACCGTGGCAAAGCAAAATAGTAAAATTCAAACAGTGCGCCCAAATAATAAGCCGACTAATGATCAAGCGACTAATGTTCGAGAACAAAATGAGCGTCAAGAAGTTAAAGTTAATCGTGTTGAGCGAGTTGTTAAAAATAATAATACGGCATCTTCCAAAGGTGTGGCTACAGTCCCCGCTAAGGCTAATGTTAATGTAGTTGCCAGTAGTGCACCGCAAAGAAAAAATAATACTCCTGTAGTTAAAATTTCTGCACAAGCAATAACTGTAATTCAAGACCGCTTAAATGTTGCTGATAAATCAGCATTGCAATATACTATTTTTGCTAGTAGTGCATCAGGTGCTGCTATAAATACGGTAGTTAATGCACCACAAAAGGTTGTAGATAATTTGCAATCAGAAAAACCTACTAAGTTGGAGAATGATTTGAATACTTCATTAATCAAACATGATGCAGTATTAGAAGTTAAAAATGATCAAATTAAGTTAGTTCCTAATTTGACTGTAGACTTGGGGGATTTAGTTCTTGTTGCAACAAATCCTGAATTACTAAATCAATATATTGAGCCAGTGATTGATACTAAAGTAACAAGGTTTTGTGATATTATTCGTGAAACAAACACTCTTAGTCTTAATGAAATTGATTATCAACAGATTGAAACCAGAAAAATTTAATCAAAAGGCACCAAAATGGTGCCTTTTTTATTATTGTGCATAGCACAAAGGAAAATAAAATGTTAAGCCCATTAGATATGTTTGCTATAGGTATTGGTCCTTCAAGTTCGCATACCGTAGGTCCAATGAAAGCTGGTCTAGCTTTTGCTAACCGAATTATTGAAGCTGGTTATTTGGAGCAGGTTATCAAGCTAAAGATTGAGTTATTTGGTTCACTGGCGTTAACGGGGGAGGGGCACGGAACTTTTTTAGCTGTAATAAATGGTTTAGCTGGTGAAGATCCTAAAACTATTAATCCCGATACAATTTTTTCACGAGTAGAGCAAATTAAATTATCTAAACAACTATGTTTAGCCAAGCTTAAGCTGATCGACTTTGATTACCAACAAGATTTATTAATTCATAAAGATAAATTTTTACCACAACATGCTAATGGTTTACAATTTTCAGCCTATGATGCTAGTAATCAATTAATCTTAACTGGTGAGTATTTTTCAATAGGTGGAGGATTTATTGTTGAGAGTGATTATTTTTTAGCTGAAAACTGCGCAAATCAAAATGATCTATTAGCGGATTCAATACCCTATCCTTTTACTACCGCTAAAGAGTTATTTGATTTATGTAGTTTACATAATTTAACAATTGCACAATTAGTCATGGCTAATGAACAAATTAAATTCAGTTATGCACAAATACGTGCTCAAACCTTAGAAATTGCAGAGGTAATGCATTCATCTATACAACGAGGAATAATTGCTAAAGGTCTTTTGCCTGGTGGCTTAGATGTGAAAAGACGAGCAAACAAACTCTATGAAAAATTAATTAAATCAGATT
>JBDLTW010000095.1:0-2798 GCA_039805605.1 Pseudomonadota bacterium | reverse complement strand
ATATCACAACTAAATTAATTAAATTGAATAAGCAATAAAGCCAATCTGTCAGTTTCGAGTGAATTAATTTTTGACGCTTTTTATCTAGCTGTTGCAAATATGTTACAGGGTTATTTACGGGATTAAATTTACTAACTTTCTGCTGAAGTATTTGAATATTTTTTTCACCACCATTATTCCACCATTGTGTATTCTCCTGAGCTAGTTTAGTCAATTGATCTAATTCCTGAGTCAATTTTTGCTGAGTTAAGCTTAAATTATCTTTATCTGCTGTTAACAAGGTTTCATTACTAATGGATTGATTTACCTGTTGAATTAGCACATAATTTTGTTGAGACAAAGGATGAATTTGTGAGGTTAACGAAGCTGATTTACCTGCAGTTTGCTGGATCTGGTAATGTAGATCTTGGATTTTCTTATCTATGGTATTTAATTGATTCTGATTAGCTTTCCATTCGGCTACTGCTTGTAAACGTTTAGTACGTATATCTGATGCTTCATTAGTTAATTTATTATATTCATAAGTTAATTGACCAGCTAATTCTTTGTTCAATATAGTAACACTACTATTATAAGTATTAATTTGACCAACTAGGATAAGCAATTGTGGATAATCATTAAAAAATTGATTAATTAAGTTCTCAGTATCTTGACTCAAATCAATTAAATTTCTTAATGATGGGTCTAATTGTTGATCATATATAGTTATATTCTTATACTTTGTAAATATTTGATCAATTTGACTAGTTAACTGAGTGGGAAGTGCAATTAAACTAGCCACTGTTACGGATTTAACTAAGTGATCGACTTGCGGAGTTAATGTACTAATTTGTTGAAATAAATCATTTTGTTGTCGCTTTAACTGGTTATCTTCTTGTACTAATTGATTAATTTTAATCTGATTAAATTCTTGTTTTAAACTCGTAAATTCTTGTTTTAAAATATCTAATTCTTTAGAATTATGTGATAACTTACTACTTGACTGTTGACATTTTTGATTTAGTTGAACAACTTGTTGAGTAGAATTACTAATTTGCGTATTTAATTGTTTTTGAGCATTGGCTAAATTGGTAATAGTATTTTGATGTGTATTAATTTGCTTAATTAATTGATCTAATTGCTGAAAAAATAAACTAGTTGATGCAAATGAACCATAGCTACGGTTGTAATCAATTGCTAACTGCTTAAGTTGTTGTTCTTGTTGTTGAATACTTGTAAGATTAATATTGCTTACTAGCTTATTTTTTAGTTGCTGTAAATTTAACAATTCCTGTCTTAATGTTTGATGATTAACGTTAATATTTAAATCTAGTTGTTGAATTTGTTGAACTAATAAGTTACCTTTGTTGGCATTTTGCTTAGCATCAGTTTGTGCCTGATTAATTTGATTTTGTATTGTTTGACAGTTCTTAGTTAAATTACTTAAATCATGTAAAGCACTATTTAGATTAGGATTAACTATAACTTGTTGATATTGATGATTAATCTGATTAAATTGTTGAGTAAAGTTATTGATTTGAGCACTTAATTGCTTTTGAGCATTGGCTAAGTTTGCAACTGAATTTTGATGTGCATTAATCTCATTAGATAATTGCTTAAGTGTATAATAATCAGGGAGAAATCTTAAGGTTAAGTAGTTGCTTGTTTGACAACAATTCAGTAATAACGCAGTTAACTCAATAATTTCATTACTTAGCTTAATTAATTCACTATAAATCTTACTCTGCTGAAAATCAACAAAATCTTCTTTTTTGAATAATAGACTATCGCCAACTGAAACATAATTAAATAAGTTAGGATTTTCTGCTAAGGCAAGTACAGATAAATAAATTACTAGCTCAGAAAAATAATCAGCTTGGAGGGATAATTTATTACCTTGTCCTTGCATACGGCTAGGATGTTGATAATTGGCTTTACCATTAGATAGTTCTGGATACTTACCTTCAATACTCGAAAAACATAAGGTATCATAATCAATTAGCACTAAACTACCATTTGGGCGTACCATGATATTACTATCATTTAAATCACCATGAGAAATTTTGTTTTGATGTAACCACACAATTAAATCTAAGAAGTTCTTAGCTAAATTACTGATTAAAACTTTATTTCTATAATTATCTTGAATATAATCACCAAGAGTTAAACCTTCAATCCACTCCATATAAGTAACATCTAAGAACTGACCGTTAACTAATAATGATTTAGCTTCTTCACCAAATTCAACGAAATAATTTGATTGAATCTGATTGAACCACTTAATTACTTTTTTTTGATACTCTGCATTTGGATTTGTTTTATGAGGTACGCGATAAGCATAATGTTGATTATTTTGGCTTAATTTAAAAGTAGCACAAAATCCACCACTAAAAAAATCACTGTCAGCAGTGTAACCTTTAAATATATTCCCACGATAAAATGTAGCAAAATGTGTCATTGAAAGATCAATGTCACTCATTAAAATACCCATTAAATTCCTCCTCAATAAAATATTTGGTTGTTTAATATAACACTAAGTCAACCAATAAATAAACTGTACGTAACATATATTCTAATATACACTAAAATTAATTAGGATTAAGTGGTAAAACTACTAGATTATCAATAGATTGAGAGTGGTGTAAAATACACAATAACAAACTAATTTAGCAATTCACTAACTAAATCCACTACATTACGATTAATTGGATCAAAGCTCATGCCAATGGCATAAATTGGCTTATTTTCAACGATATATTTCTGAGCGTAGTTTTTAGCTTTGATTTGCGCTAATGCTGATTTGGCATCGCCATTAGTAG
>JBDLTW010000094.1:0-2525 GCA_039805605.1 Pseudomonadota bacterium | reverse complement strand
ACGGAAATTAAAGTTTTAGATACGTATTGGTCTGATCATTGCCGTCACACTACTTTTGAAACTCAGTTAATTGAGATTAAATTTTCAGGTGATAATTATCAAGGTTTATTTAATCAGGTATTTAGTGATTATTTGGCTAAACGTTCTAGTGTACACGGTGATAAATTAGCGAGTAAACCAATTACCTTAATGGATTTAGCTACCATTAATGCTAAATTTTTACGTCAACAGGGTAAATTAGCAGATGTTGAAATTTCTGCAGAAATTAATGCTTGTTCATTATTTGTTGATGTTGAAATTGATGGTAAAAATGAACTTTGGTCTTTACAGTTTAAAAATGAAACCCATAACCATCCAACGGAAATAGAGCCATTTGGTGGTGCTTCAACCTGTGTTGGTGGTGCTATTCGGGATCCATTATCAGGTCGTTCATATGTTTATCAAGCTATTCGGGTTAGTGGTGCTGCTGATCCTTTAGAGCCTCACCATGAGACTTTAGCTGGTAAATTGCCACAACGAACTATAAGCACTAAGGCTGCCCATGGTTTTTCAAGTTACGGTAATCAAATTGGTTTAGCTACTGGTCAAGTAAAAGAAATTTACCATCAAGGCTATAAAGCCAAGCGTATGGAAGTTGGTATGGTAATTGCTGCTGCTCCGTATGCGAATATTCGCCGCGAACAACCTCAAGCGGGTGACTTAGTAATTTTATTAGGTGGTGCAACAGGTCGAGATGGTTGTGGCGGTGCGACAGGTTCATCACGTGAACATAATTTAGATTCAGCACAACAGTGTAGTGCTGAAGTACAAAAAGGTAACCCTGTAATTGAGCGTAAAATTCAACGCTTATTTAGAAATCAACAAGTAACTAAATTAATTAAAAAGTGTAATGATTTTGGTGCTGGTGGAGTTGCGGTAGCAATTGGCGAATTAGCCGACGGTATTAAAATTAATTTAGATGCTATACCAACTAAATACATTGGTTTAACTGGTAGTGAATTAGCTATTTCTGAATCACAAGAACGCATGGCAGTAGTTGTAGAGGCTCAAGATAGTCAACAATTTATTCAGTTAGCTGAGCAAGAAAATTTGGTAGCGGTAGTTGTTGCCGAAATTACAGCTAATCGACGCATGGTAATGCATTGGCATGGACAAACTATTGTTGATTTATCTCGTGATTTTTTAGATACTAATGGAGCTCGTGCTTCTGCAAATGTTGAAGTTAATTTACCAAGCATAGTTAAACTTAGTCTTCGAAATTCGCAAAACAGTTTTATTGAAAATTATAAAAATTTAGTTAGTGAGTTAAACATTGCTTCACAACAAGGTTTAAGTGATATGTTTGATGCAACAATTGGTGCATCTACAATTTTAATGCCTTATGGTGGAAAATATTGCCTAACTCCAGCTCAAGTTGCAGCCGCTAAATTGCCTATTTTAAATGGTCAATCAACAGCAGCTAGTTTAGCTAGTTTTGCATATGATCCTGATTTATCTACTCAGTCGCCATTCCATGGTGCTCTTTATGCCGTAATTGAATCGGTAGCGAAATTAGTGGCTGCTGGAGCGGATTACCAAAAAATTCGTTTTTCTTTCCAAGAGTATTTTGAGCGTCTAGGTAATAATCCAAGCAAATGGGGTAAACCATTAGCAGCGTTATTAGGTGCGTATTGGGCACAGCATAATTTAGAATTAGCTGCTATTGGAGGTAAAGATTCAATGAGCGGTACATTCAATGAATTAAATGTACCTCCAACTTTAATTTCTTTTGCTTTAGCGCCAACCGATGCACGACAAATTATTGCTCCTGAATTTAAACAAGCTAATCACTATGTTTATGCTTATTTACCTAAATATGATGATGATTTAATTCCTGATTTTACTAATCTAACAGATCATTATCAACAATTACAGCAATTAATTAAAATAGGTAGAATTAATGCCGCTTATGCAATTGGTTATGGTGGAATTGCTGAAGCTATATTTTTAGCAACGATTGGGAATAAACTTGGTTTTGCTTATAATAATGATTTGACTATAGATTTATTTAGTGCTTACTATGGTGGAATTATTTTTGCTACCGATACACCATTAACTAATCAAGAGTATCATTATTTGGGTCAAACTAATGATAGCAATCAAATTAGTTATCAACAAGATCAAATAGGATTAGACGCTTTAATTAAATTATGGCAAACTAAATTTAGCTCAATTTTTGCCTTAACGCAAGAGGTTGATAGCAGTGTTAAACAAGATCTATTAACCGTTAATTGTCCTCAGTCAATAAATAAAAAAGCTAAGGTTAGCAATGCTAAACCGCGGGTAATCATTCCTGTTTTTCCTGGTACTAATTGTGAATATGATAGTATAAAAGCGTTTAATCAGGCTGGTGGTGTAGTTGAGAGCATGGTGTTTAATAATCTATCCGCTCAACATATCCAACAATCAATTGATTATTTAGCAAAACAAATAAATGAAGCACAAATTTTAATGTTACCTGGTGGTTTTAGTGCAGGTGATGAGCC
>JBDLTW010000093.1:0-10961 GCA_039805605.1 Pseudomonadota bacterium | reverse complement strand
CTAAACAAGAACTTGAATTTTATGTAAAACGTGATGATAAGGTAAAATTTGTTGCCAAACGTTTTGCGGCTAAAGAAGCATTTGCTAAAGCTTGTAATACTGGCTTAAGATCTCCTGTGTTACTATCTAATATTAGTATTCTTAATGATGAATTAGGCAAACCATATTTTGTTTTAGCACCACAATTAATTAATTGGTTAGAACAATATAAAATAACTGCCTATCATTTATCGTTAAGTGATGAACGCTTTTTAAGTAGTGCATTTGTTATTTTTGAACAATAAGGAATTTAGTTATGCAAAATTCAAGTATACAACTAGCACTAATTAGTGCTGGGGGAGCCAATTTTTATTCAATTGAAATAGCTTTACAACGCTTAGGAGTTAGCTATCAAATAACCAATAATCCACAGGAAATTAACCAAGCCGATGGCATTATTTTACCAGGAGTTGGCTCAGCTAGTTATGCAATGGACTTATTACAACGTTATAATTTGGTAGAATTTTTACAAAATTATACTAAGCCATTATTGGGAATTTGCTTAGGTATGCAATTGCTCTATGAATTTTCTCATGAAGGTAATGTTAAATGCTTGGAAATTTTACCTGGGAATATACAACGTTTTAGCGATGAATTAATTGTTCCACATATGGGTTGGAACCAGCTTAAAATTTTAAATGGCTCACCATTATTCGCAGGAATTAATTTGGAGCATAATCTTGATGTTTATTTTGTCCATAGTTATTTAGCTAAATGTAACGATGTAACTTTGGCTAGTTGTGAATATAGTGATCAATTTTGTGCTATTGCGCAATTAAATAATTTCTATGGTATGCAATTTCACCCAGAAAAATCAGGAGCACTTGGCTTACAACTATTAGCTAATTTTGTGCAGATTGTCATTGATCATAAATTATTAAAAGGCTAATTTTATGTTTATTTATCCAGCTATTGATTTACGTGAAGGTAAATGCGTCCGTCTGTACAAAGGTGACTTTGCAACTAGTACAATTTATCACGATAACCCACATACTATGTTACAACAATTTATCGATGCGGGTAGTCAGTATTTACATATCGTTGATTTAGACGGAGCAAAAGCAAGACAGGTACAACAAAGTGAATTAATTGCTCAATTGGTTCAAGCTCATCCGCAATTACACATTCAAGTTGGTGGAGGCGTCCGAAGCAGACAAGATTTACACAGCTTATTTGCTGCTGGAGTAAAGCGAGTAGTTATTGGTAGTTTGGCTATTGAACAACCGCAAGTAGTACAGCAATGGTTCACAGAATTTGGTTGTGAAAAAATTGTTTTAGCTTTAGATTGCCATATTGATCCGCACGGAGTTGCTAAAGTTGCAACTAGTGGTTGGCAACATACCAGCGAGACAACTTTATATCAGGTATTAGATTATTATCCACAAGCACAATATTTACTTTGTACCGATATTAGTCGCGATGGAACCTTAACAGGAGTAAATTTAGAGCTATACCAGCAAATTAATCACTATGCACCACATTTAAAGATCATCGCTTCAGGTGGCGTGGCTGACTTATCAGATCTGCAAAAATTAAAGCAATTAAATATTTATGGCGTAATAGTGGGTAAAGCACTTTATGAACAAAAATTTAATTTAAGTGAAGCTTTACAATTAGTTAATTAAGAATAAATTTTTTAGGGGAAATTTTATGCGTAAATTAGGTTTAATTCTAGCAATTATGGGTGGATTTAGTTGGGCTAGTGGTTTAATTGATAATGCAACAGTAGGAACTCCACATGCACCACAGCAAGATAAATATGTTGAAGTATATGCTCATCGCGGTGCTCGTAGTTATTCACCTGAAAATACTTTACCTGCCTACCAAACAGGTTTAGCTATTGGCACGAACTGGGTAGATATGGATATTGGCATTACTAAAGATGGAGAAATTATTGTTGATCATGATATTTGGCTAAATCCAGATATTTTAAGTAAACAAGGTAAATTCTGGGCACCAAGCAAACAAGAATTTTACGCACAACTTGAAAGTGCTGATGGTGGTATTCAAAAGAATATTCAACCATATTTAGTTAAAAATTTAACCTTAACACAATTACAACAGTATGAAGCAGGAATAATTAATCGACAAAGCCCATATGCTAAATATTTTCCTAATCAATATCCTGTAGCTAAAACTAAAATGCCAACGTTATTAGAGGTAGTCAATTATGTAGATAATCTAACTAATAAACAGGTGAATTTTCAGATTGAAATTAAAAATGACCCAACTCAACCAACGTGGACTGTTTCACCGCAACAGTTTGCAACTACACTTAATCAATTTTTGTTAAAGCATAAATTAGCTGATCGAGTAGAAATTCAATCATTTGATTGGCAACCACTTTATGAATTACATAAACTAAATCCACAACTAAAATTGGCATTTTTAGTCGCTGGTGATGACATTAAACGAATGAAAGATAACGATAAAATTCAAGCTGGTTTATGGAGTGGTGGAAAATTACTCGCTAATTATAAATCATTACCGCAGATGATTAAACAACTAGGTGGTTCATGCTATGAACCAGAAGATATTGCCTTAACTAAAACTGATTTAGATGAAGCACATCGTTTAGGCTTAAAAGTTGTTGTTTGGACGTGGCCTGAAAATTCAGGTAGTGCATTTAATCCACAATTAATTGATAAATTAATTAATTGGGGGGTTGATGGAATTATTACCGATGATCCAGCACAATTAAATGCCATGTTAGCATCTCGTAATTTACCCGTTGCCAAACAATTTCCTAGTAATTAATTTTCTTACAGCAGAATGTTTAATTATTCTGCTGTAATTTAGTTAAATTATGAAAAAATCAACTATTTTGTTTTGCCTAACTATTTTACTTATAAGCTTGATACTTAGTAGTAAAATAGTTCTTGCTTCTCACCATGCTACAAGCAATATTCATCCAGATTACAAGATATCTCCTGATTTAATTCAATCAGCAAATACTCTTCATACCCAAGATAACTCATTGTTTAATATCCATCTTGGTGTTGATGAAGCTAATTTACCCAGTATTAATCACAATCCTAAAATAAAGAAATTAAAGTTAATTAAACAGCATGATTTTATTAGTCAAGCTGAACAACAAATCAAACAACAATTAACCAATTTACCCAATAAATTTAATGTAACTTTTGGTATTTATGGTAATTCAGCAACAAACTCACTGGATGATGCAAATAATCAGCAATTTAATTTACCCAATTTAAGCAATCATTTAAGCATTAATAATAATCAAGCTAATCCAACATCGTCAACACTAGCTAACCCTGATATTGTTTTTATTACTGATGATGTTTTAAATAGTTTAGTCCGTTGTCAGGAACAAGAAAGTAATATCTATCTTTGTCAAAATGTGGTTAATAATTTGACTAATCCACAAAAAATGTTATTAATTGAACCTAATCTATATATCTTAAATATGGCAGATCAGGAAAGTGGTATAGGAAGCGTTACACGATGCCTGCTTAACCAAGATCAACAAATTACTAGTTGTGATACTACGGCATTGCCAATTTCACAACCTGCATATTTTTACTATAATCCACCCTATATTTATATTAGCGATTTTGTATATTTTAACCCTAATAATCCACAAGCTAAACCTCAGCATAGTATTCGGTGTAGCTTTAATAATGGTAATTTTATTGATTGTAGCCAAAATAATGATTTAAGCAATTTATTTTTTATCTCAACTAATTTTCAGAACAATAGCTATCATCCCAATTGTGCACAGCATGCAATTGATAAATGTACTACTGAGACTAATATAAATTGCCAACATTTGCTTAGTTCTTATTTACAATGCCCATTAAATATTAATTTTAGTCAGCAACAAGCCTATATTACTAATAGTGCCTCTATAACTAAATATACAGTTCTTCGCTGTGATCCACTAATAAATAAATGTAATATTATCACTCAAAATTTACCTTGGCCAGTCGATACAATTAGTGTAATTAATTGATTAGCTTATGTTTGACATCCTCCCCGCCTCCTAGTTCAAAGCTCTTGATTTTTAAGCTCAGTTAAATGAGCAGAAGATTTGCTATAGTTAATTTTATTCCCATTTAGAAAATATTCTTTACTACGCCAATCAAGTAAATTGTTCCATACCACACGAACACATCCAAATGTTTGAGCTAATAACTGTTTATTCTGTATTTATAGGCTTTGTTTTTCATGATGGAGTTATTATACTATAGTTGATTTACAAAATTTAAGCTGGTTTTAATAGCCTTACTCGCAACAAGCTACGCTAGTTTAACGCTTTATATTCTCCCATTTACAGCGTGTTATATAAAGCTTTTAGAAGTATAGTATAGCATATTTATTTAACATCATCTAATTCCAAATTGTTATAATTTAAAATAAATTTTCAGCTAAATTAATTAATTTTGTCAAAATATGTTAAAATTCGGAGTGTTAGTTAATTTAATTAACTAAATTGGTATCGCGGAGATAATTATTAATTACAATTAATTTAGAGAAAAGAGGATCTCAAATGAGTATTATCGGAATAACCGTTCCTGATATTGGGGGACATAGTAATGTTAATGTAGCTGAGGTTTATGTTAAAGTTGGCGACAAAATCAATATTGATGATAATCTAATTATGTTAGAAACAGATAAAGCTACAATGGAAGTTCCTGCGGATAAAGCAGGAATTGTTAGTAAAGTTTTGGTACAAATAGGCTCTAAAGTTAATGAGGGTGATATAATTGTGGAAATTAATGCTGAGGCAAATAGCACAAATCCAACACCTCAAGTTACTGAGACAGTAATTGCACCAACTGTCGCACCACAAGCAGCCAATGTACCAACAGCTCAAGCTGGTGAAATTGAATGTGATGTAATGGTATTAGGTGCAGGTCCGGGTGGTTATACGGCAGCTTTCCGTGCTGCTGATTTGGGTTTAAAAACAGTTATTGTTGAAAAACATAAGACTTTAGGTGGTGTGTGCTTAAATGTTGGTTGTATTCCATCTAAAGCTTTACTACATGTAGCTAAAGTAATTAATGAAGCAGAGGAAATGAGCCATCATGGCGTAGTATTTACCAAACCACAACTTGATATTGATAAAATTAGAGAATTTAAATCTGGCGTTGTTGGTAAATTAACTAAAGGTCTAGATGGTTTAGCTAAACAACGTAAAGTACAAAAAGTTGAAGGTATAGCTAAATTTACTTCACCTTATACGATTGAAGTTGCAACCGCAAATGGTGTGCAAATAATACGCTTTAAAAATGCAATTATTGCCGCAGGTTCAAGCTCATTTAAAGTTCCTGGATTTCCATTCGAAGATCCACGAGTAATTGACTCAACTGGTGCTTTAGCTTTAGAAAATATTCCACAACGAATGCTAGTTGTTGGTGGTGGAATTATTGGTTTAGAAATGGCCGAAGTATATAGTACTTTAGGTAGCAAAATTACTATTGTTGAATTAGGTAGTGGTTTAATTCCTGGTGCAGATCGCGATGTAGTTAAAGTACTTGAGAACCGAGTTAAAAAACGTTTTGAAGCAATTTATACTAATACTAAATGTGCCAAAGTTGAAGCCAAAGAAGATGGTATTTGGGTTACCTTTGAAGGCAATAATGCACCAACTGAAGCACAATGCTTTGATAAAGTATTAGTCGCAGCAGGGCGTCGCCCAAATGGTAAATTAATTAATGCCGAAGCTGCTGGTGTTATAGTTCAAGATAATGGATTTATTCCAGCAGATAAGCAACAACGTACTAATGTAGCGCATATTTATGCAATTGGTGACGTGATTGGTCAACCAATGTTAGCACATAAAGCTGTACATGAAGGACGTGTGGCGGCTGAAAACTGTGCGGGGATGAAATCATTCTTTGATGCTCGAGTAATTCCAGGTATTGCTTATACTGATCCTGAAGTAGCTTGGGTTGGTATTACTGAAGCTGAAGCCAAAGAACAAGGCTTAGAAATTGAGGTTGGTAAATTCCCATGGGCTGCCTCTGGTCGAGCTTTAGGTAATGGGCGCGATGATGGATTTACTAAAATTATTGCCGATAAAACAACACATAAAGTTATTGGTGCAGCTATTGTTGGTAGTGGTGCAGGTGAATTACTTGCTGAAGCATGTTTAGCGATTGAAATGGGTGCAGATATTCATGATGTAGCTTTAACGGTGCATGCTCATCCAACCTTATCTGAATCAGTTGCATTTGCTTGTGAGATTATTGATGGATCAATCACTGATTTATTCATACCTAAAAAGAAAAAATAGATAAAAATAAGCCTTGCCGTAGCTATAAGGTTACGGCATTTTTGTAATCAGTAGAAATATTTTGGGTAATAATTTAATTATTTAATTGGTTTGGCAAAACAAACTAAATAATTATTTTAGTGCATAAAATAGAGTTATAGCAAACTAACAGGAATTTATATATGCTAGATAAAGATGGATATCGCCCCAATGTAGGAATAATTCTACTTAGCCGTGATAATAAAGTTTTTTGGGGTCGTCGCAAAGGTGAATATTCGTGGCAATTTCCTCAAGGTGGCTTGGCAGAAGATGAAAGTTTAGATGATGGAATGTTTCGTGAATTAAATGAAGAATTAGGCTTAACTGCAGAACATGTTGAAATAATTGCACACACAACTGACTGGTTATATTATAATATACCAGAAAGCTGGATTAAGCACAATTCCAACTATCGTGGGCAAAAGCAAATTTGGTATCTATTACGCTTTACAGGGCAAGATTATCAAATTAATTTACGTAACTTCATTGAACAAGAATTTGATGCATGGCGTTGGATTAATTACTGGGAACCAATTGATCTAGTAGTTAAATTCAAACATAACGTTTATAAACAAGCATTAACTTACTTAGCTCAATATATTGAAGATGAAAGAAAGCATCATGAATAGTCAATTTCTGCAAGTATTAACAAAGCAAAATAATAGCCATACCCCAATTTGGTTAATGCGTCAAGCTGGACGTTATTTACCTGAATATCGCAAAGTACGTGAACAAGCTGGAACATTTCTTAAATTATGTAAAAATCCAGATTTGGCAACTGAAGTTACCTTACAACCATTGCGTCGCTTTAATCTTGATGCTTCAATTATGTTTAGCGATATTTTGGTTGTTCCCGAAGCTATGGGTATGACTCTGCATTTTTATGAAGGTGAAGGACCAAAATTTAGTCAACCAATTAAAAATAGCTTGGATATTGATAGCCTCAAAACTTTAATTGCCGAAGTTGATTTAGCTTATGTATTGCAAACTATTGGTAATTTGAAACAACAATTACCTGCAAATATTCCATTAATTGGTTTTAGTGGTTCACCATGGACACTAGCTTGTTATATGATTGAAGGTGGTAGTAGCAAAAATTATGAAAAAATAAAAACTTGGGTATATCAGCAACCACAATTATTGCATAGTTTATTAACAAAAGTTACTCACGCTGTAGCAGATTATTTAATCGCACAAATTAAATCTGGTGTTGATGCTATCATGCTGTTTGATAGTTGGGGAGGAGTACTTAGTCAAGATGCTTTTAACGAATTTTCAAATAATTATTTAAGTAAAGTTTTAAATTTAATAAAATTAAGTTTGCCTAATTATAATACCCCAAGTATTGTATTTACCAAAGGTGGTGGTGCTCATTTATCTCAGCTAGATAATTTAGAATGTAATGCATTAGGAATTGATTGGACGATGCCATTAGAACAAGCTAGGTCAGTTACCAATAAAGTGTTACAGGGTAATTTAGACCCCGTAATATTATCAGTCGGAGATATGACAACCATACGAAAAGAAGCGAAACGAATTTTAGATAACTATATTAAAGCTAATAATGGTTCAGCACATGGTTTAGTTTTTAATTTAGGTCATGGAATTTTACCAAGTGCTAATCCTAACAATGTAGCTTGTTTAGTTGACATAGTACATGAATATAGTCGTAACTATTTATGATTAATAAGCACTATTATCTAGTAATCGCTTGGTGCTTGGCTAGTAGCACAGTTAATGCCGATGAGCAATTAAAAATTGCTATTGCTCCATTAACTTTTGCTGATGAAAGTGAATTATTTTTAGCTAGTGAATCTAGCACTAAATTAGATTTACCCACTATGTACCAATTAAAAAGTCGGATTAAGCAAATTACTTTTAATCAATCCGAATCACTGCTAACTAAGTTCATTACCGATAATAATTTTAAGTATGTAATACCCCAAACTGAAAGTGCCAATTATTGCTTAGTTGGCAAGGTTACTCGCATTATAGCGGGACAATCTACTACTGCAATTAACCAAAGCAGTTATCATTCAAATATTTATCATATTCAAATGCTTATTGATTATCAAATTTTAAATGAATCAACTAATCGTAATAATGTAGTAAAATTTACTGTTCAAGCTAAATCAGGAGTAGCTAATTTAGCTTTAGCAAATTCTGTGATAAACATTAATAGCAATCAATTAATTGAACAAAGCTTGAATAATTTATTCGAACAAATACATTACTGGTTACATTATCAATTAAATCAAGGTAAATTAACTTTAATTAATGAGTCAGACCTTATAACAAGCAAAGGATAGCACAATAATGAAGCTAAACTATTTAACCACGGCTTGGTTACAATTACACCCAATTTGGCAAGATTATTTAAGTAGTACTTGTAGTGAGATTTTATTAAGCATTGATCAGCAATTAACTCAACTTAATAAGCAACAAAAAATCATCTACCCACCCCACCAGCAAATTTTTCGTGCATTAAATTATCCGCCACAACATTATCAAGTAGTTATTTTAGGTCAAGACCCTTATCATGGAGAAAAACAAGCTAATGGTTTAGCTTTTGCAGTCAACCAAGGCATACCACATCCACCATCGTTACGTAATATTCTTCGAGAGTTAGTTCATGAGTATAATCCACCACTATTTAATCCACAACAATTAGATTTAGCTAACTGGCATAATCAAGGGGTCTTACTACTTAATACTAGTTTTACAGTACTAGCTCAGCAAGCTAACTCATTAGCTAATATTGGTTGGCAGACAATTAGCGATCAAATTATTACGCATCTTAACCAAATTAATCACAATATGGTATTTTTATTATGGGGCAATTTTGCGCGCAATAAAAGGTCTCTAATCGATAATCCATCGCATTTAATCTTAGAAGCTGCTCACCCATCACCATTGTCTGCTAATCGAGGATTTTTTGGTTGTAATCACTTTATCTTAACTAATCAATTTTTAATCAAACATGGATTACATGCAATAAATTGGTTAAACATAAATTAAGTTATTTTCAGGTAATCCTAAAATGTTTAAAGAATATTTTGAAGTTCGCGATTATGAATTAGATTTTCAAGGCATAGTTAATAATGCTAATTATTTAAGTTATTTAGAACATACCCGACATAAATATTTAGCGAGTGTTGGAATTAGTATTATGCAAATGACTCAAGAACAACAGATGCTCCATTTGGCACGTACTGAGTTAGAATATAAATATCCACTTCGGGCTAAAGATAAGTTTTATGTTACTTGTGAATTATCTATTGAAGGCATCAGAATTATTTGCAAACAAGAAATTTATACACTAGAAAACAAATTAATTTTAAAAAGTAAGAATACTATTGTATGCAAAGATTTGTTAAGGAATCGCTTATATATACCACCATTAATTAAGCAAATTGCCTTGCAAGACCAATAATTTAAATTATTCCCAAATTAATTTTCTTTAAATGGAGCAATCGTTGTGAATTATAAACGAGTTATTTATTTTATTAGCTTACCATTTCTAATGATTAACAATGTTCTAGCAAATAGCTTATCTATTAATCAACAAACTCAAGCTATTGGTAGTTTTGAAAGCATTATCGCAACTACCAACATTTCAGCTAAGGAACTACCTAAATTAGCTCAAAAATTAGTTTGTAATGGATTAGATAATATTGAATCTGGTGAACAATTATGTAAA
The DNA here is from genome assembly GCA_039805605.1 of Pseudomonadota bacterium. Taxonomy (GTDB): domain Bacteria; phylum Pseudomonadota; class Gammaproteobacteria; order Burkholderiales; family UBA11063; genus Aquella. The sequence goes on along the minus strand of JBDLTW010000093.1, from coordinate 942 downwards.
TATAATTTAACTAAGATTAGCTCAACGCAGGATTTTAATAAGTTTAAAATAACTAGTCAATCTAATTACCCATATGATCTAACTTCATATAAAATTAGCTATTTAGCCCCTAGTGTTTCTAACCCAAAAAACCAAGAACGCACTCTTAAATTAGTTTCAGGTTTAGTAGTAATTCCACAAATTAAAACACCCAAAGGCGTAATTATTTATTTTCATGGAACTACATTAGCTAAAAATTCAGTTCCTTCACAATTTAATACCCTTTTTCTGCATCAGTTAGCTGAAGTTATGGCTTCTCAAGGCTATATCGTAATTGCTCCTGATTATTTAGGTCAAGGAATTGATAATACAGAACCTCACCCATATTTTAGTTATCCAGAAGTTCAGGCAAAAACAGGAATTTATATGCTTAAGGCATTACGAGGATTATTACAAAATATTCAATCACAACTATCTTTTGATGCCAATTTAAATTTCAATACTTATATTTATGGTCATTCTGAAGGCGGAACTAATACACTTTGGAGTATCTTTTTACTTCAATATCCAGATAAATTAGACCCACAAATTAATCAATTACCACACCAGTATGGTTTCAATATCAAACATGCTTATTCAGTTTCAGGAATTTATGATTTTAAAGGACTGTTAGAAAGTGAGCTATTTAGTAATATTGATAATTCTACGACTAATCCACATAAAATTGGCTTTGGTAGTCGTGCAGGGAATAACCCACTATTAGATTTTATAGCAAATAAATTTGGTGAAAGTTATATAGAAAATAATCTACACATTGCTAATCAAAACTATGAAAAACTATCAGAATTTTCTGCACTACTAAGAAATGCAAGTGCAAAACCTGCTATCTTAATGTATTGGCTAAATGGTTTTACTTATTACAATCATCTAAACAATGCTGACTATTATACTAAACAAAATTCT
>JBDLTW010000092.1:0-3445 GCA_039805605.1 Pseudomonadota bacterium | reverse complement strand
ATATCTTCTTGTAAAACTGGGTGATTAGTTTGACGAAGTTTATATTTTCCTCCATAAAGAAAACATAAAAATCCAAGCAAATACATTGCACCATACCAATGCAATTTAATTGGTCCAAGGCTCAAAGCAACAGGATCAATATGTGGATAAACTAACATAAAATATACGCCTTCTAGCAAAAAATACATAATTTCCATATTGTTATACGAGAATTAAGCATATGGTTAAAAATTTAAATGCTTGATTATACCATAAATATAGTATAATTACGACGTAAACACCTAAATCTTTTGGGGTAAATCTACTAATATTAATCTTAAATACTAGATTAACTATTAATCTAATCTATTGTATTCAATTAGGATCTTTCGTAAACTTTTTATAGGAAACATATATGAAACAACCTATTCGTGTTGCGGTAACTGGAGCTGCTGGTCAAATTAGTTATAGTTTATTGTTTAGAATTGCTAGCGGAGACATGCTAGGTAAAGATCAACCAGTTATTTTACAATTATTGGAAATTGAACCTGCAATGAATGCTTTAAATGGCGTAATTATGGAATTAGATGACTGTGCTTTTCCATTAGTTCACGAAATTATTGCTAGTACCGATCCATTAGTAGCTTTTAAAGATGCAGACATTGCCTTATTAGTTGGTTCACGTCCACGTAGTAAGGGAATGGAACGTAAAGATTTATTAGAAGCAAATGGTGCAATTTTTTCAGTACAAGGTAAAGCATTAGCTCAGGTAGCAAATAAAAATGTTAAAGTTTTAGTGGTTGGTAACCCAGCTAACACTAATGCACTAATTGCATTAAAGAGTGCAAGTGGTTTAAATCCGCGTAATTTTACTGCTATGTTACGCTTAGATCATAATCGTGCTTACTCACAATTAGCTAGTAAACTAAATTGTCATACTACTGAATTAAGTAATATTGTAGTATGGGGAAATCACTCAGCAACTCAATATCCAGATGTTAGCGTAGCTAAACTAAATGGCAAATCAACTAATGATTTAGTCGATCAACAATGGTTAGTTGATAATTTTATTCCCACAGTACAAAAACGCGGAGCAGCTATTATTGAGGCTCGTGGTTTATCTTCAGCCGCCTCAGCTGCTAATGCTGCAATTGAGCATATGCGTGATTGGGTGTTGGGAACTAAAGAAGGTGACTTTGTTAGCATGGGCGTACCTTCTGATGGTAGTTATGGTATTCCTGAAGGTATTGTTTATGGTTTTCCATGTGTTTGTAAAGACGGTGACTATACGATTGTCCAAGGACTATCAATTAGTGAATTTAGCCGTAGCCGAATGGATGCAACATATCAAGAATTATGTGAAGAGCGTGATGCAATCAAACATTTGTTTGACTAAACTAAATTAACAACAATTTAAAGTCAGGTATCATTTGTACCTGGCATTTTATTATTTGGGGGGAAAAATGCACATTAAACGCTTCAGTTTATGGTTATGTAGCTTAGGATTAATAGCAACTAATTTACAAGCCGCTAATTTGGTAAAAAAATCTTCAGTAGTAATTGATAATATTAGTGTTGGTAAAATGGATGGAGATAGTCAAGCTTCTCAGTTCTCAATGATATTAAATTTTCATAATGATGGTGATGAGATTGAGCATTGGCAATTAGGTTTTTATATGCCACGTACTTTTTATAATTTAGCACAACAAAAAATCAACCCTGATTTAGATATGCAAATCTGCACTGTTGAAGATGGATCCTGTGTTAATTTAAAATATGTTAAGGCACCAAGTGGAAGTAATGATTTAGGGCAAGGTTATTTCAATATGTTAGAGCCTGTAGCTAATTTTAGTTTAAAGCCTAATCATCACTACTATATCCAATTAGCACACAATAATCAATGGAATGTGGGCAATATTTCTGCTTTACCTCAAAGTTTATTTTTAATCGCTGATGATTATAACAAAAATGGTGTTCCACGAATTTATCCCTTACCAACCGAATTAAATCAATATAGTTTAACTAACTATAACCATGAACAAATTTTACAACAAATCGAACAACATCTACAACAAAATTGGCAAAATAGTCAACCAAATAATTTAGACCCACAACTACCGCAAATTGTACCACAGCCTATTAGTATTGTTAACAATAATAGCGGTGATTTTACTATTCCATCAACAATTATTTTACACAATCAATTAAATGAAGATAATCAAGTTGCTAGTTATTGGAGTAAAATTATTCAACAAGATTGGCAATTAGCTAAATTACCTAAAGTTGATAATGACGGCAATGCCAGTACGGGGATAATTATCAATGAAATTGGTCAACCGAGACTAATTGACAATAACCCTGAAGGCTATCGTTTAACTATTAGTGCGACAAATATTACTATTGAAGCATTAACCCAGACTGGTGTTTATTATGCATTGCAAACATTACGCCAAATTTGGAGTCAAAACAAAAATGCAACTTTACCAGCACTAACTATTACAGATTATCCACGTCTAAAATATCGTGGTGTAATGTTAGATTCAGCACGACATTTTTTTAGTGTTAATGAAATTAAAAGCTTAATTGATGTTATGGCTAGTCAAAAATTAAATACCTTACATTGGCATTTAAGTGATGATGAAGCATTTAGAATAGAATTACCATTATATCCAAATATTGCTAATCTCGGAGCAAAAAGAGGCTTAGGTCAAATTATAGGCCCAAATATGTTAATTCAAAATAACCTAGATACAACTAATTTAAGCCAAGCACAATATCCATTAGCTAATAGTAATTATCAAGGTAGTTATTCTCCTGAACAAATTCAACAATTAATTACCTATGCAAATGCTAATCAAATTACCATTATTCCAGAAATTGATTTACCTGGACATGCACGTTCACTAATTAAAGCCTTACCTGACATTATGATTGATGAAAATGATAAATCACAATTTGTATCCGTTCAAGGTTATACTGATGATGTAATACCAGTTTGTACTTATGCAACAAATATTTCTACTGGTCAACAATTTACCCCGACAATTAATGCAATTATTAACAATATTGCACAATTATTTAATCAGCAGACTACCATTTATGCACTAAGTAATGAAATTAGTATTGGTGGTGATGAAGTTAGTGCTAATGCATGGACTAACGATAGTAGTTGTCGCAATGAGTGGAGCAATTTATCTGCATTAGAAAAATCACATTTATTTTTTCAGAAATTAGCTGAATCTAATTCTCAATTGATTTTTTCAGGTTGGCAACAATTTATCCAAAACGATAACGACAGTTTGGGTAAAAATATTGTTAAGAGTAATCAAACTGGGCATGTTTGGGTATGGAACCCGTCTAAAGAAGGAATTGCTCAAGCAGTTAATCTAGCTAATCACAATTATCCTACAGTATTAGCTTATGCCGATCGGAGCTATTTTGATTTAGCCTACTCGCCAAGCATGTA
>JBDLTW010000091.1:0-6478 GCA_039805605.1 Pseudomonadota bacterium | reverse complement strand
AATCAGTGATCACTAATTCACCTACGCTATCTTTACCCAAAATTAAAGGTAGTAAATTGTTCGTATTTTGAAAACTTGCTAAATTTAATAGTTCGGTTAAATTAATTAAACTACGCTCAGGGTTGGGTATTTCAATTGCCATACAACTTTTGTCAGGAATATTTTTTAGCATAGATAAATCTGCTAATGACATTGCCTGAGCTAATTGTGGAGTTAAATTAATAATTTGATCGCGATTTACTCCTCGAGGTGGTATAAATTCATAACGGGTAATAATTGGACCAGTTAGTACATTATTAATGTTTATTTTAACTCCTAAACTAGCAAGATTACTTTCCAGATGTGTTACTATATCCGCCGATTTATTCTTGATGGTTGATGAATTAGCCTGAGGCGAACTATTAACAGAATTAAATAATTTATCATCTAAATTGAAGCCATTGGTTGTTGAACTTATTGGTTTGGTATTTAACAATTGATTATCATAACCTGAGTTATGTGCTTGATTATTTGTGGTATTAGGTGTGGATAATTCCTCATTTAAATTATGATTATTGGTTAACGGATTAGGTTTAAATAAATTACCAATTAAACTAGAATATTCTTTGGTTTGAGTGGCTGTTGATTGATTAGTTGTTTCTGGAATAGCAAAATTTAAGCCTAATGGGTCATATTCGTCTACTGTATCTTGTGGTTGTGGTTGAAAAACATCCGTAGTAGAACTATCGACGACTGTAGCTGATGCAAAATAATTATGTGCTGTGGTGTTAAGCTCAGGGCTAGAAGCTACATTCTGTTCATCATTAATTAATGATGATTTTTCAGGAGAGATTGTTGGTAAATTTTGTGATCTTACTAGTAGCATTTCTATTTTTTCGCCAACTTTTTCTGCAATTGTTAGCCATGAAATACCAAAGACAAAAGATAAACAGATTGCAATAGTTAATAAACTTAAAAGGTTAACTCCAACTTCACCAAATAAATTAGATAAATTACTAAATAAAAAGCTACCAAAACTTCCACCCCAGCTACTTGGTAATTGTGTTTTTTGTCCATAAAATACGACAAATTCAAATGTTGCAGAAGCAAAAATTAAAATTAAACCACATATAAAACGGTATGGCGAAATTAAATTACCAGCATCCAAAAATTTGCGCATGATTTGTTGAGTTCCAAAATAAAAAGTACCAAGAACTAGCCACCATGCTGAATAACCAAAATTATAAAGTAAAATATCAGACATATATGAGCCAAACACACCTAATTGATTATTGACTGCTAATGCATTAGTGGAGGTGCTTTTTGACCAACATGGATCGTTAGGCGAATAACTTAGCAATGCCATAACCAGCATAACACCTAATGCAAAAAACAAGATAGCTAAGCTATCATTGACTAAGTGAGCTACTTTGGTTGGTAAAATAGTTGGACGTTGTTTTTTAGCAAATTTAGCGCGTAATTCTTTATTATGATTAGTATTTTTCATAAGTACTTTAGACCTAAACATTTATTTATGTGTATTGGTTAAGAGAGTAAATTTTTGTTGTTGTTTTATAGGTAAATTATTTTCTAACTGCTGTTTAATAGCAGTGCATTTATCTGAATCTTTTAATAATTGTGCAGATTTATACGCAAGAATATATGCAATTAATAAATTATGTTGATCTAAATCATATTTAGCCACTTTTAGTGCATAACGATAAGATAAGGCATAATTATTGGCAAAATAGTATTCTTCGGCTATTGATAAATTTATTCGATTACGTCTAATTATCCTGTCACTACGTAATTGGCGAAATTTAGCTGGTAATTGGTATAAATTTTTCCACAATCTAATTAGACTATAGCTCAGGATTAAGCTAATTAACCAAATACCAATTAGAACATTAAGACTTAATTTTATACGGTATTCGGCTAAATAAATAATGACATTACCCTGATTGGTTTGAGCAAATCCCCAAATAATAATCATAGTTAATATTATAGCAATTAATTTCCAAAATATATTACGCATTCACTTTGCCTCTTATGGTTTAATAGTTTGTAGTTTAGCTAACTCAGCTAGACTATTATTTAAATTAACTAAATTAATGCTTACCGATTGTTGTTGTAAATCATTTAAATGATTAATTAAAGTTAATTGCTGCGCACTTGGTGGATAACTTTTGCTTAACTGGATTAGCCACATTAAGCTAGTTTGCCATTTAGCTGGGTCATGATTAATTACTGCTTCTTTAGCTTGAAGTAAAACTAATGCTAATTGAGTTAATTCATTTGAATTAACTAAGTTATTAGCTTGGCTGTTTAAGTCTTGCTGCGAAGTTATTTTTTCAATAGTCACTAAATTGACTAAATAATTATGCATTGATTTTAAGAGAGTTTGCCACCATGTTGATGTTGGGTAGTCTGAGTTTTTAGTCGAATGTGGCGAAGAGTAAGATAAATTTAATTGTTTAAATTCAGAGCTAACTTGATTAAGTTTAACTAATAATAAAGTATCATCATTAGGTAAATTTTGTTGGAGCATCAGTATGTCTTTAGCTAGATTAATTTTTAATGCCATAAATCGAGGGTCATTTACTTGTTGGTGATGAATTAAATTTTGTGCTAAGCTAAGTTGTTGTTCAGCACCAAGATAATCGTGAAATAGAAGAATACTTTGATTAGCACCACTAATTAATTTTGTTAATTGTACTACTAATAATGTAAAATCACTTGGATCAAGCTGATTGATACGTTTAGTTAACTGCTGTTGTTGTTGCTGTAATTGGTTTAACTGTTGAGCCAATTTGAGATTATCTTGAGTTAATTGAGCCAATTGTTGTTGATAAGAACGATTAATTATTAGCTGTTGTTGTAAGCCAGATGGACCCCAAATTCCTTGGTAGGCTAAATAAACACTACAGCTTAAACTTAATCCAGCTAAATATATAGCTAATTTAGAATTGGATTTAACTGGATTAGATTTAGCTAAACTAATTTGGTTAGTTGAATTATTTTCAATTGGCTGTGTCTGGTTCATGTTCTAACTTTCGAATAGTATCTAGCACATCTTGGGTTGATGGTGATTTTGTTTCAATTAATTGTGTAAAACCATTATTTAGCATAACTTGGCTAATTTTAGAATGAGTTGTAATAATTAGATTGTCATGCAAATAATTATTAATTTGAGTATTGATTTTAGCACATTTTACTAAACTTTGGGCGATTTGACTAGTATAAATTATTATGCCCTTGCTATTTGTAGTTAATAGTGACTGTTCAACTAATGCCATATTAGTTTCAAGTAGGTCAATTGATTGATATAATGAATAAAAATGATGTCGAATATTTTGCTGGATTAAATAATTTTGCAAGTGTTGATTAATTATTGTCGAACCACAAATTAAATAACTTTGTAATGAGTTAATTAGTTGTTCATTAATTAAGCCCTGTATACCACTGGTATAAATTGGATAACTCACTTGATAGTTATATTGATTGATTAAGTAAGATGAGCTTGATTTACCCATTAATAGTAGTTTTAAATCTGGCTTAATTGGTGTCGCTATAATTGGATTAATCATACGAATAGTACTAGGTGAAATTAAAACTAAATTATCATAGGCTTTAATTAGCTTAATTAATTCCTGAGAATTAAATTCCAGTGGTTTAAGTTGTAAAATTGGCAAACATGCGCTTTTGATACCTTCTTTAGCTAAGCTATCAATTAATTTACTGGTTAATTCAGCAACTCGGGCAATTAAATACATTGTTTTAGTTTCTATAGTGCAAAATCTTGTAAAATAGCATCTGCACCTTGAGCTATTAATTGTTGAGCACATTGTTGACCAATAGCTAGATAATCAGTTGCTGGACCTGTTGCTTGACTAAATATATATTGCTGATGTTGGCTATCACAAAGCATTGCATTTAAGCATAATTCGCCATGTGAATTGATATTAGCATGACCTGCAATTGGCAGACTACAACTAGCAGATAAATAACGCCCCATTTCACGTTCAGCACTAACTTGTTGCCAAGTTAATTGGTCATTTAATGGTTTTATTAATTCTGCCACTGATGCATTATTAGCACAAATTTCAATAGCTAGGGCGGCTTGACCAATAGCAGGAATAAATTGATCGATAGTTAAGAATTGGCAAATTCTTGTAGTTAAACCTAGACGAATTAAACCAGCAGAGGCTAAAATAATTCCATCATATTCGTTATTATCTAATTTAGCTATTCTGGTCTGTAAATTACCGCGTAATAATTTTATTTGTAGATGTGGATAATATTTACGTAAAAAAGCAATACGTCTAGCACTTGAGGTACCAATAACTGCGCCAATCGGAAATTCAGCTAAATTAGTATAACGATTACTAACTAAAGCATCGCGAGGATCTTCACGTGGCAAAACTGCACCCAAGCAAAATTGATTAGCTAAGTTTGCTGGTAAATCTTTTAATGAGTGTACTGCTATATCAGCATTTCCTGCTAGAAGTTGCCATTCTAATTCTTTAATAAAAAGTCCTTTACCACCAATCTTATCTAAAGATTTATCTAAAACACGATCCCCTTCAGTTGTAATACCATGAATTGAAATAGCTAATTCAGGATAGATTTGTTGTAATTGTTGCTGTACATGCGTGGCTTGCCACATTGCTAATTGGCTATTGCGTGTAATAATTCTTATCTTATTAAGTGACATGATTTTCCTTAATTTTATTTATAAACGTTGACGAGATAATTCAAAAGCACTAGCGGTAACTGCCATTGCTAGATTAAGCGATTCGGCATTACCACGCATAGGGATGGTTATATGAGTTTGAATATGGGATAATAATTGAGGGCTAATACCACTACCTTCATTACCAAATACTAATGCAGTTGGTTTTTGTAAATTTTGTTGATAAATACTTAAATTAGCATGAGGAGTTAATGCATAAATTTGACCAGTATAATTAGTACAAAATTCGAATAAATCAATATTGGTATATAAATTCAGACCAAATTGAATCCCTTGCGAAGCCCGCAAAACTTTTGGATTATATAAGTCAACACTTTGAGCAGATAATAAGACATTTTTTAATCCAGAAGCTTTAGCTACACGTAAAATAGTTCCCAAATTGCCTGGATCTTGGATTTGCTCTAGTAATAAATAATCCTGTTCACTATCAACAATTAATTTAGGTGACGGAATTATTTTGATTATAGCAACCAGATCAATTGATGAATCGGATAAATTTAATTTATTAATTAATTGCTGTGGTAATAAAATGATTTGTTCAGGATTAATTGTTGTTAATAAATGATTATAGCGACTATAACTGTGTTCTTCTATTAAAATATATTCAAGCAACTGATAGTTTAATGCTTCTATAATTAAATGTTCACCATAAATAACAGCTTTTTGCTCTGTATTGCGTAATTTGTTATCGTTGGCTAAGCGAATAATTCGTTTAATTAAATTATTATCCTTAGATGTGATGGTTTTAATTTATGTCTCCTTGTTATTTCTAGCTAATTTTTTAGTAATGTAAAAATTAAAAGTTGTCATTCCAGATAAATCTTAAAGATTTTATAGACCATTATTATCCACCTCGCCGTAAAATCTCCACCTTCAAGAATGTATAAGGCATTAATTTAGCGTAGTTCGTTTAATGTTTTTTGTTGTTCAATATATTGATAGTTTGCATGAATTAGAAATACTTTTTAGTAAAGATTTTTTGGCGATATTTGCTAACTAAATACTAATGCAGGTGTAAATTAAACATGCAATATCTAGCAGTTTTAATATCTGGTATTCTGTTATGTAAATTGCTTAATTTTGTAGTTGTATTTTTCATAAGCCGATAGTATAATACAGGTATCATGATTAAATCAAGCAAAGTAAAATAAGACAAATAGCGCAAAGGTTGCAAGTTTAGACTAATTGTAGCTAATAGCGATATAAAATTTCAACTAACTAAAATAATTAGATATTGTTCTTTTGTTTGGAATAAAGCTTTAGAATTAGTAAAACAAAATGATGAACAGCGTAAAATAGTGGAAATTTCTAGAGAATGGTGGAGATAGCGAAGTTATCAGTTCATTGTTTAAATTTAGCCCTTATAATCAACTATTCACCTTGCTTAACACATGGAAACAATAACCAGACAGTGAATTTCTTGAACAAGTATGGTCTAAATTATTGCAAATTGTACTTGAGGAACTTAGTAACGCTGTTGCAGACGCTAAGAGTAAAACTAATCCCAAACGTTATCATGCATATAATTTCGGCACCTAAATTAATTGAAGCCACAATTCACAATATGATTGCATTACTACATTCAACCTCGATAGAGGAAACTTCCTAGGCGTTAATTTCCGTTAGTCCAGCGGTATGTATATTTATAGTTGCATTATATTACGGTCATGTAATGAACCGCAATTACAAGTCCATTTGCAACGCTTTCTTAACTGTTACAACTCCACAGTTAGAACAGTTCTGACT